>JAJUHY010000356.1 GCA_029265735.1 Marinobacter segnicrescens
CCTGTTTATCTTTATGGGCCTGGTGCTGCAGCGGACCCGACTGGCAGAGCAGCTGCTGGAATCCATGGGCAAGCTTTTCGGTGGCGTCCGGGGTGGCCTGGCCATATCGACCATTCTGGTGGGCGCCCTGCTGGCGGCGTCAACGGGTGTTGTAGGTGCCTCCGTCGTGGCCATGGGGCTGATCTCGCTGCCCGTCATGCTGCATCACGGCTACCGGCCCGAACTTGCAGCGGGCACCATCTGCGCTTCCGGTACGCTGGGGCAAATCATTCCACCCTCGATTATCCTGATTATCCTCGGGGATGTAGTGGGCCTGCCGGTGGGTGATCTGTTCAGGGCTGCGGTTATACCCGGGGTCGTGCTGATCGGGCTTTATATCATCTACATCCTGATCAGGGCGTTCCTGAAACCCGACATTGCGCCGGCCATGCCCCGGGATGACAGCCAGTCCCGGGCCCAGGAAGTCCGGCGCGCACTATTATCGGTCATTCCGCCACTGGCCTTGATTGTCGTGGTGCTGGGTTCGATTTTCGCTGGCATTGCCACGCCTACGGAATCGTCTGCGCTGGGCGGCGTCGGCGCCGTTCTGCTCGCGCTGCTGTACCGCCAGTTCTCATGGCAGATTATCTGGGAGTCCGCCCGGGATACGGTCAAGGTCACCGCCATGGTATTCGCCATCCTCGTGGGTGCCACGGCTTTCTCCATGGTGTTCAGCTATACCGGTGGCGATTACCTGCTGGAAGAGTGGATGCTCGCGCTGCCGGGAGAGAAATGGGGCTTTCTGATCCTGGCGATGCTGGTCATCCTGTTCCTCGGGTTCTTTATCGATTTCGTTGAGATCTCATTTATCGTGGTGCCCATCCTGGTGCCCATTGCCGAGCTCCTGGGCATTAACATGCTCTGGTTCGCCATTCTGATTGCCATGAACCTGCAGACCAGTTTCCTGACTCCGCCCTTCGGTTTCAGCCTGTTCTATCTCAAGGGCGTCGCACCACCAGGCGTCGCAACGACCCAGATCTATCGGGGCGTGGTGCCCTTTATTCTGCTCCAGATAGCCGTGGTGATCGCGCTACTGGCACTTCCGGAATGGTTTGGCCTGAGTGCCTCAGCCGGGTATTGACGTATCCACTGGAGAAAGCCAGCCCTACCCGGTAGAGTGATTGATGTGTTTCGCAGAACGAGAGAAGATACCGTTTTCGACATCTGCGACCTTAAAACCCCCAGATTCACCGGATATTAAAATCAACAAACACAAGAAAAAGGACCCGTCATGAAACTCAAAGACTCTGTCGCCATTATTACCGGCTCGTCCTCCGGCATTGGCGCTGCCATCGCCCGCCTGTTTGCCGAGCACGGTTGCCACGTGGTTATTAACTACAGCAATAACGAAGCCGGTGCCCAGGCCGTTGCCGAAGACTGCCAGCGGCATGGCGTCAAAACACTGGTCGTGCAGGCCAATGTGGCCGAAGACGCTGACTGCCGCGCTCTGGTGGCAGCCACGCTGGAAGCCTTCGGTCGGGTGGATATCCTGATCAACAACGCAGGCACTACCAAATTCTGCGAGCACAGCGACCTGGACGGACTCAACAAGGACGACTTCCTGAACCTTTATGCCGTCAATACCGTTGGCCCCTTCCAGATGACCCGGGCGGCTGAAAAAGCCCTCCGCGCCAACGGCTCGGGCCATATCATCAATATGGCTTCCATCGCCGGTCTTGCCGGTGTGGGCAGCTCCATCGCTTACGCGGCTTCCAAAGGTGCGCTGGTTACCATGACCCGTTCCCTGGCCCGGGTGATGGGACCGGAAGTCCG
>JAJUHY010000029.1 GCA_029265735.1 Marinobacter segnicrescens
AAGGCTGGACTGCGGTGATTCCGGGATAGCCCCCAAAAATGCCCCGATAGGCGAACAGGATTTCGCTGTCGTGTTCCGCGGCATCAGCGGCGTAGGAAATGGTATTGGCCAGCAGGAGGTTGGTTTCGCCGTCTTCCAGCGGTGGGTCCAGGCGCAGGAAAGTGTGCCCGAACATGGACGACGGGCTGTTGAGATAGGATGCGGCAAAGACCAGAGTAACGGCCTCGGTATTCAGGTCGGCTTTCCACTTTTCGAAGTCGCTGCACTGCACTTCGGGCTCGGGCAGCGTCAGCCGAGACCGGATCCAGGCGTCCCGTGCCGGGAACTCGCAACGGGCATGACTATCGTCGTTTCCATCTGCGGGACGGGTTATCGCATCAATGGTCGCCCGAAGTTCGGCTTCCGGACTGATTTTACCGTCCGGGCTTAAGAAGAAACTGTCGTCATCCGCCTGGCTGGTAAAACCGGAGCCAAGCCGGTTCGGGTGGTAGTGGCCGAGTGTCAGCCAGGCTTCCGAGCTGGCTAATTGGGCGATGGGGTCCGGTTGTCCGGCGTGTGCGAGGGCAGTAAATGACAGCCCGGCCATGAGGGCCGGCAAGGTACGGGTCAGCATGAAGCAGCGGATCTTCTGAATAAGCGGACGTTAAACCCTCGACAGGGGCGGGCGGAAAAGCAGCCCGCCGGTGTGACGGGCTACCGCTCGTGACGTATCAGGCCACGTACTTGCTCAGACGCTCGTTACGCTCGAGCAGCGCGACGATAGCATCCACTGCCTGATCGGAAGTGGTGTCAGAGGATGGGAAAATGGTAGCGAAGTTGTCTTGAAGCAGCTGGCTGAACTCACCGCGATCGGCTTCTTCAACGCCCAGCAGGACGGCCAGGGTTTCCAGGTTTTCGCCGGAACCGCGGGACATGTCACGGGCAATCTTGTCGATATTGCTGTCCATGTACATGGCCATGGACTGCACAGACTGGTTGGTCTGACAGCCGAGGGTTCCGGTTGTCATGCCGAAGGTCTGGTTGCCGAAAGTGGCGTTGGTAGTCGCCGCCAGTACGTGAGGGGCGATACCAGACTGGCCTTTCCAGATCATGGCGCCAACACCACAACCCGGCTGGGCGAACGCCATGCTGGATGCACCCAGAAGAATGGCACCTGCGATCAATTTTTTCATGTTCTGCTCCTTGATTATCATTTTGCATCGCGAATGCGAAGTGGTGCCGATGGGGCACGCCACTTCTACGGCGTCAACCCCGGACACAATCCGGAGCCAGACCGTTCCAAACCAGTATAGCTGAGTCCGGACAAACGCCAAGCTTGTTCGTTGATATGTCATCAAAAACCGTGGCGGGACTCTCCTTAATAATCTGTCATTTACGGGGTTCCGGCCACAGTTACCCGCCCAGATAGGCATTCTGTACATCCGGATTGGCCAGCAGATTTAGGCCGGTGTCCTGTAGTCGAACGCGTCCGGTCTCAAGGACGTATCCGCGGTCTGCCAGATGAAGTGCCTGATGGGCATTCTGCTCGACCAGAAAGACCGTAATGCCATCGTCCCTTAGCTGGGCAATAATTTCGAAAATCTGCCGGATCACCAGCGGCGCCAGACCCAGGGAAGGTTCGTCAAGAATCATCAGCCGAGGCTTGCTCATCAGCGCCCGACCGATGGCCAGCATCTGCTGCTCACCGCCAGACATGGTGCCGGCCCTCTGGTGTCCCCGTTCCTTCAGCCGGGGGAACAGCTCATAGACACGGCCGATGCCCCGCTCATTATCGGCCCGCTCATTAAAGAAACCGCCCATGTAGAGGTTTTCCTCTACGGTCAGCCCCGGAAACACCCGACGGCCTTCCGGCACAATGGAAATGCCGGAGCGCATGATTTCGGCGGTTGGCCGCCGGGTAATGTCTCGTCCTTCCAGCAGAATGCGTCCGGAACTGGCCTGGGGGTTGCCGCAAACGGTCATCAGCAACGTGGTCTTGCCCGCGCCATTGGCGCCGATAAGGGCGACAATCTCACCCGCCCGGACCTCAACGGACACGCCATGCAGCGCCTCAATCTTGCCGTAATGGGTATAAACATCCTCCAGTACCAGCATGGTCAGGCTTCTCCCAGGTAGGCCTTGATGACTTCATCGTTGCTGCGGATTTCCTCCGGAGTCCCCGACGCCAATGGCCGACCCTGGCTGATCACGTTGATGCGATCGGAAATGCCCATCACCAGGCTCATATCATGCTCAATCAGCACCACGGATACGTTGTAGTCTTCCTTCAGGCTGACGATGAGCTGGTTCAGCTCGCGGGTCTCGGCCGGGTTGAGACCGGCTGCGGGCTCATCCAGCATCAGAATCCGCGGTTCGGTCACCATACAGCGGGCGATTTCCAGCCGGCGCTGCTGTCCGTAGGCAAGGTTGCCCGCATCCCGGTTGGCGAGCTCCAGCAGGCCGACGCGCTCCAGCCAGTAGGCGGCCCGGTCCAGTGCCTTCTGCTCACGGGACCGATAGCCCGGGGTCGCGATCAGGCCTGACAGGAGATTGGTATTCAGGTGGCGGTGCTGGGCGACCATCAGGTTCTCAACTACGGTCATGCGATTGAACAGGCGCACATGCTGAAAGGTTCGCACCAGCCCCAGGCGGGAAATGCGGTAGTCCGGTTTGCCCTGAATCTCCCTGCCGTCCAGCAGGATCCTGCCTCCGGTTGGCCGGTAAAAGCCGCTCAGGCAGTTGAAGACCGTGGTCTTGCCGGCACCGTTAGGGCCGATAATAGAGACAACTTCCCGCTCCTGAACATCAAGTGATACCTGGTCAACGGCGAGCAGGCCGCCGAACCGCATGGACAGGTTCTGAACCTCAAGCACTGCCTAGACTCCCTTCAGCTTGATATGTCGCCGCCGCATGGGCAGCAGTCCCTGGGGGCGCCAGACCATCATCAGCACCATAGCCGCGCCGAAAATCAGCATCCGGTATTCCGCAAATTCCCGGGCCAGTTCCGGTAGAATGGTGACTGCAATGGCTGCCAGAATAACCCCAAGTTGTGAGCCCATGCCGCCAAGCACCACAATGGCCAGAATGATCGCCGACTCAAGGAAGACAAAAGACTCCGGGCTGATAAACCCCTGCTTGGAGGCGAACACGGTCCCGGCAAATCCGGCGAAGAATGCGCCAATGGTGAAGGCCGAAAGCTTCACCCCCGTGCGGCTCAGGCCCAGTGAACGGGCGGCGATTTCATCCTCCCGTAAGGCTTCCCAGGAACGCCCCACTGGCATCCGCATCAGGCGCCGGATGACCAGGGCGGTAAATACGGCCAGTACCAGGGCAATCAGATACAGGAAGATCACCTTGTGTTCGCTGGAGTAGGGAATACCGAAGGTTTCGTGGAACGAGACGTTGCCTTCGCCCCGTACCCGTCGGCCGAATTCCATGCCAAAGAGCGTCGGGTCGGGAATGCCACCGATGCCATTGGGCCCGCCAGTGAGACTGGTCCAGTTGTTCAGCAGGATGCGGATGATTTCACCGAAGCCCAGCGTGACAATGGCCAGATAGTCTCCTCGTAGGCGTAACACCGGAAAGCCCAGCACCAGGCCGAACAGCGCCGCCAGCAGGGCGCCGATGGGCAACGCCATCCAGAACGAAACCCCCCAGTAGCTGGAAAGCAGTGCAAAGGTATAAGCGCCGACCGCATAGAAGGCCACGTAGCCCAGGTCCAGCAGCCCGGCCAGGCCGACGACTACGTTCAGCCCGAGGGCCAGCATAATGTAGATCAGCACCAGAGTGGCCAGGTCAACAGAGCCCCGTGACACCAGGAACGGCCAGACGAGCGCAACAGCGATCAGCAGGACCATCCCGATGTTCTCTAGCCGTATCCGCTTTGCGTCCGGCAGGGGCTCGCGATTGGCCAGGGGATTAAGCGCTTGCAGGACCTCAAGGCGGCCCATGAGCCGGTCCCGGAACAACTGGAAGGTGAACACCACCACTGCCGCTACCGCAACGGCTGCCCAGGTGAAGGCATCGGCGCCCCTGACGGTAATGCTGGTCCCCTCGGCCACCAGTTTCAGGCCCAGAATGGGCCAGGCGATAATCAGGGTGATCACGCCACAGAACAGCGCATGACGAAAGCTCTGGGCCATCATTAGATCTTCTCCACTTCCGGCTTGCCCAACAGCCCGGTAGGCCGGAACAGCAGAATCAGGATCAGCAGGCTGAAGGAGATCACATCCTTGTACTCACCACTGAGATACCCCGAGGTCATCGCTTCGGCAATGCCAAGGATCAGCCCGCCCAGCATGGCGCCGGGGATGCTGCCGATGCCCCCAAGCACCGCCGCGGTAAAGGCCTTGAGCCCGGCAACAAAGCCGAACAATGGGTCGACAGAGCCGTAATACATGCCCAGCAGCAGACCGGCCACCGCCGCCAGGGCCGCGCCAATCACGAACGTAGCGGAAATGATGCGGTTGGTATCAATGCCCAACAGGTTCGCCATGCCCAGATCCTGTGACACCGCCCGGCAGGCGCGGCCGAGGCGGGAGCGGGAGATGAACAGTGACAGCGCCGACATGCAAATAAAGGTAGTGATGAAGATGGTGATCTGGATCCACGAAATGGACAGTTGAAACCGTTCGTCGCCGCCCAGCCGCAGGCCGCCCTCAATCAGGGCCGGGAAGCCGATATTGCGAGAGCCCTGGGCCAGGTGCACGTAGTTCTGCAGGAATATGGACATGCCGATGGCGGAAATCAGCGGGATCAGCCGGTGACGGCCGCGGACCGGTCGATAGGCGACCCGTTCTACCGCCCAGCCCATGGAGCTGGAGACAATAACCGCACAGATCAGAGCGACCAGCAGGACGATCGGGAGCCAGGCAATACCGAGGGCGGCCAGTCCGGTAATAGCGATCAGTGCCGTGTATGCGCCGATCATGTAGATTTCGCCATGGGCGAAGTTGATCATGCCGATGATGCCGTAAACCATGGTGTAGCCAATGGCTATCAGGGCATAGGCACTGCCGATGGTAAGGCCGTTGATCAGTTGCTGACAGAAATAGAGCAGGTCGTGCATGGAACGCGTACTCCATCAACCGGACCTGAGGGTGCACCAGCAGCCACCTGGGCCACTGGTGCAGGTTCAGGAACTACACCAGATCAGTTGACCGGGGTCTTGCTGCCATCTGCGTGCCATTCGTAAACGACGAACTCGAAGGCCTCCATATCGCCGTTTTCATTGTAGCTGACGGTCCCAATGGGGGTTTCGAAGGTGCCTTCGCGAAGGGCTTCAGCCACCTCGAAGGGGTCTGTTGAGCCGGCCTGCTCAATGCCATCGGCAATCAGCTGTACGGCAGTGTAGGAGGTCAGCACGAAGGGGCCGGACGGATCTTCGCCCTTGTCCTGGAACGCCTTGACCAGCTCCTGGTTCTCTTCTTTCTCATCGAAGCTCGGCGGCAGGGTTACGAGTAGTCCTTCGGAGGCCTCGCCGGCAATGGTGTTAATGTCCTTGTTGCCTACCCCTTCAGGTCCCATGAAGGTTGCGTTCAGGTCCGCCTGCCGAGCCTGACGCAGGATCAGTCCCAGTTCCGGGTGGTACCCGCCATAGTAGACGTAGTCCACATTGGCCTGCTTGAGCTTGGTTACCAGCGATGAAAAGTCCTTGTCGCCGGCAGTGATGCCTTCAAACATCACCACATTGACCCCGGCTTCCTCCAGTTCATTGCGCACGGCGGTCGCGATACCTTCACCGTACTGCTGCTTGTCGTGAACGATGGCAACCCGCTCTGGCTCAAGGCTGATCAGATGCTGAGCCGCGACCGGGCCCTGCATGCTGTCCAGTCCGATGGTGCGGAATACCAGTTCATAGCCACGCGCAGTGATGTCCGGACTGGTTGCGGCGGGCGTGATCATGAGAATGCCTTCGTCCTCATAGATATCGGAGGCTGGCTGCGTGGAGCTGGAGCACAGGTGGCCCACCACAAAGCTGACCCCTTCGTTCACCAGCCGGTTGGCGACGGTAACGGCCTGTTTCGGGTCACAGACGTCGTCGACTTCTACCGCTTCCAGCATCTCACCGTTCACCCCTCCACTGGCATTGATGCGCTGGATGGCCATGCGCGCACCTGAAAACTGCATATCGCCATATTGAGCGACGGGTCCCGTCATGGGGCCGGCAATACCGATGCGGATTTCTGCGGCGGCGGCCATCGGCAGCATCAGGGCGGCGGAGATGCTGGCGGCCAGTGCGTATCTGCGGTAATTGTTCATTGGAAGTTCCTGCCTTTCTCGTTTGTTATTGACCACAAGTTCAACAAACACCACAGGATCTGACCTGTCAAGGAAGGTTGCCGGGTAAGTGGGTGCCGGCGAGCGCTATCCGATTCACGTCACATCTTTTGTGTGCCTGTCGTTGGCTTGGACAGTCTTCATAGTATGTGACATTTTCAACGGTTTTTCGACGCGAATGGCGGAGGGAGAGGTCAGTGATGGGGGCATAAGCATCTATCCGGACTTGCTTTTGGCGGTCCGAAGTCCTCTAATTCTTAGTGGTATAAATAAATTATGGGTGGGGAAGTATGTCCAATCTGAATGAGCGTCATGGCAGCCAGTCAGGCCAGACGGATAGCAAAAGCTATGAGCAGGTGCTGGTGGCCTTACGGCGGGTCATTCGAGCTACTGATCTTCACTCCAAGCAGTTGAGCAAGCATGTGGGCCTGACCGGGCCTCAGCTCCTGATCATGCGGACCATCCGGGATCTGGGCGAGGTAACCATCGGTACCATAGCTGACCATGTCAGCCTGAGTCAGGCCACCGTGACAACTATCCTCGACCGCCTGGAACTGCGTGAGCTGGTTTACAGGGTCCGCAGTACCGTGGACAAGCGTAAGGTCCACGCCCATCTGACAGAAGAGGGCGCCGAACTACTGGCCCGGGCGCCGCTGCCCCTGCAGGATAACTTTATCCGCAAGTTCCAGAACCTGGATCAGTGGGAGCAGACCATGATCATTTCGTCGCTCCAGCGGGTCGCCCATATGATGGATGCGGATGGTCTTGACGCGTCCCCGGTGCTGGACGTGGGCTCGGTCTTGCGGGAGGACGGCTGGCAGGCTAAAAGCTGATCAGCCTCGGTGACTGCCCGGTTGGTCAGGCGACCTGTCGGGCAGCAATATCGCGAATTTTTCCTACCATGGCCCGCAGGCCATTGCCCCGGGTGGGCGAGATGTGCCGGAACAGATCCAGCTGTTCAAACAGCTCATCCACGTCGGTCGTCAGCAGATCCCGCGGAGTTTTCCCATTCAGGGCCACAAGAATGATGGCCGCCAGCCCCCGGACGATCATCGCGTCTGAGTCAATCATCAGGTACAGGCGGTTATTATCTTCATCAAAGTGATGGATAAGCCAGACCTGGCTCTGACAACCGTGTACGTAGTTTTCCTCGATCCGCTGGTCATCGGGGAAGGCCGGTAACTGCTTGCCCAGATCGATGATGTAGGCGTAGCGCTCTTCCCAGTCGTCCAGTAACTCGAAGGCATCGAGCACATCGTTCAGGACAGTCTCGGTTCCAAGCGGATTATCGATAAATTGCTGCTTGCTGGCGGTCATGAATCAGCCAATGCTCTCTGGTCAGAATAAGATGGTAAGAGTTTATAACATGCCCAGTTCAAGCTTGGCTTCGTCCGTGAGCATGTCGCTGTTCCAGGGGGGATCAAAGGTAAGCTCTACCGTGACCTTGTCAACGTTGGGTACGTGCTCAACCTTCCGTTTGACGTCGTCGGTGATTACCGGGCCCATGCCACAGCCAGCGGCAGTCAGGGTCATCAGGATATTGACCTGATTGCCTTCAGCGGTGCCGTTTTCAATGGTGCACTCGTAGATCAGGCCCAGGTCCACAACGTTGACCGGAATTTCCGGATCATAGCAGTTACGGAGAGCTTCCCAGACCTGGTTCTCGTTGATGGTGCCATCAGCCGGGGTCTCAAAACTGCTTTCCAGGGGTTTTTTGCCCAGGGCATCAGCATGGTGGCCCTCAATACGGGCGAGGTTGCCGTTGACCGCCACTGTAAAACTGCCACCAAGGGACTGGGTAATGGTGACAAACGTATCGGCGGGAATCATGACTTCTGTTCCCGAGGGCACCAGGCGGGCTTCCACCTCGCGCTTGGTCAGTACGACTTCGCGTTCTCTCATGCTGATTCAGCCCTGTCTCAAGCTACGGTAAAGCTTTCCCCGCAACCGCACTCCGCCGTAGCGTTGGGGTTGCGGAACTCGAACATGGAGTTGACGCCCTGGGTCACGAAATCAATTTCGGTTCCGTTAACCATGGGCAGGTGCTCCCTGCTCACGTAAATATCGACACCATCGACGGTAAAGACCTCGTCGTCGGGAGTCACTTCTTCGACCCACTGGGTCTCATACTTGAAGCCGGAGCAGCCGCTCTTTTTGATAAACAGGCGGATGCCCCTGGCGTCGGGTTTCTTTTCAAGTTGTTTGCGCACGTGTCTGACTGCACTGGGGGTCATGGTGACGCCCGTCGTGGGGGTGAAGGATTCAACTGTCATGGTTTCCCTCCAATACGCTCCAAATCAAGCAAACAGACGCTGAATTTTCTGCAAACCGGCAAATAACTGGTCCACTTCCTCCAGCGTATTGTAGAACGCAAACGATGCCCGGGCCGTGCCCGGCACGCCATAGAAATCCATTAACGGCATGGCGCAATGATGGCCCGTGCGGATCGCAATACCCTGCTGATCCAGCAGCGTACCTATATCACTGGGGTGCAGGCCATCAATTTTAAAGGAAAGTACGGGTACTTTCTGACTCGCGGTACCGATAATGCTCATTCCCGGGACGGTTTCGACCAGCGTGTTGGCTCTTGCCAGCAGTTCGAGCTCGGCCGCTTCCATGGCAGCACGATCCAGCTGGTTCAGGTAATCGATCGCTGCGCCAAGGCCCACCGCTTCGGCAATGGCCGGCGTACCTGCCTCGAACTTGTAGGGCAGAATGTTCCAGGTGGTGCGCTCGAACGACACTCGCTCAATCATCTCGCCACCACCCTGGTACGGGGGCATCTCTTCCAGCAGGCTTTCCCTGCCATAGAGTGCGCCGATACCGGTCGGTCCAAAGACCTTGTGTGACGAAAACGCGTAAAAGTCGCAGTCCAGTGCCTGCACGTCCGGCTGGAAGTGGGGCACGGCCTGGGCGCCGTCCACTACGGTGATGGCGCCGTAAGCTTTTGCCTGTTCGATCAGCTGAGCTATCGGGTTGACGGTGCCAAGTGCGTTGGATACATGGGTAACGGCCAGCACGCGGGTGCGCTCGTTCAGAAGACTTCTGAACGAGTCCAGGTCCAGTTCGCCGTTCGGCGTAATCTGTATTGGCAATACTTTGGCGCCGGTGCGCTCAGCCACCATCTGCCAGGGCACGATATTCGCGTGGTGCTCCATCTGGCTCACCAGAATTTCATCACCGGGCTTCAGGCGAGGCGCCAGGCCATTGGCAACCAGGTTCAGTGCCTCGGTGGTGCCCCGGGTCCAGATGATCTCCCGGGTACTGCCGGCATTGAGAAAGGCCCGAACCTTCTCGCGGGCATCTTCGAATGCCGTAGTAGCACGATCACCCAGGGTGTGCGCCCCGCGGTGAACGTTGGAGTGCATTTCACGGTAGTACCGGTCCATGGCGTCGAGCACCACCTCAGGCTTCTGGGATGAGGCGCCGTTGTCCAGATAGATCAGCGGCTTGCCGTTAACCTGCTGGGACAGTATCGGAAAATCCCGACGGATGGCGGCGACGTCAAAGCCGGCGATGGGGGCTGTTCTGGCCATGGATAAATCGGTCATACCGGATCAGGCCTCCTCAAAGGTTTTGGTGAAAAACCGGTTCAGGCGCTCATTGGCGCTGTCACGAACCTGCTCGACCGGAATCTGATCCACCAGTTCGTTGATAAACGCCATGGTCAGCAACACCTTGGCTTCGTGACGGGCGATGCCCCGGGTGACAAGGTAAAACAGGGACTCCTCGTCGAGCTGGCCAATGGTTGCACCGTGGGTGCACTTGACGTCATCTGCGTAAATCTCCAGTTCCGGCTTGGTATCAATTTCCGCCCCGGTGGAGAGCAGCAGGTTCTTGTTATTCATATCCGCGTTGGACTTCTGGGCGTCCTGATGGATATGAATCCGCCCGTTAAATACGGCGTGAGAACTATCCGCTGCGATATTGCGATAGTTTTCTTCGCTGTTGCAGTGGGCCGCCACGTGGTCAATCGACGTATGGTTGTCGTAGTGCTGGCGGTCCTGGGTGACAACAACACCGTTCAGCTTACACTCAGCGCCTTCGCCCTCAAGCCGGACCTGAAGGTCATGCCGGCGCAGCGGTCCGCCAAAGCCCACGCAGTGGCTCTCAAAGCGGGAGTTACGCTGCTGGCGAACGCCGGTAGCACCGATGTGCTGGACATTCTGGTACTCTGCATTCAGGCGAATACTGGTGATCTGAGCACCCTCAGCCACCATGAATTCGGTAACGGTATCCACCATCACGGGCTCATCGCCGCTGGACAGATATTCTTCAACCAGCGTCATCTGGCTGTGCCTGCCGGCGTCCACATAAATACGCGGGAAGGCAGATCCGCTGGCGGTGCCAGTCACTTCATGGATCACAAACAGGGGCTCGGCAAGAACCGCCTCGGGATCCAGTGTAATGAACAGACCATCTTCAAACCGGGCGCTGTTCAGGCGCGCCATCTGGGTCGCATCAGGGTCAAGGGTATTGTCCAGGCGTTCCGCAAGAGCCGCCGCTTGCTCATCGCTGAGCTCGGCGAAACGCTGGATCTTCACGCCGTCTGTGGCTGGCAGTCGACTGGCGCCGGGGTCAATGACGCCGTTGCGAAACACCACCCGATAACCGCTTTCGGCGATTGTGGTCTCGGCCTGTCCGGCCGGCAGAGAGACGGCCAGCTCATCGGACAGCTTCAGGTGCTTGCTGGAATATTTCCAGTTTTCGGTTTTACGCGTAGGCAGCGGCATATCCACCAGCGCCGTGCCCCGCTGTTGCCGCAGCTCAAGCAGCGGCTGGGGCAGGGTGTCGCTGGCGGGCTGAAGAAAAGCGCTGGAAAGTGTTAATGCGGGTTTCATTCACAGGCTCCTGGTCAGTTGGCGGTGGCAGTTGCACTGTCATCAATGCCCAGCCAGCCATAGCCGCGCTCTTCCAGCTCCAGGGCCAGTTCCCTACCGCCGGATTTCACGATACGGCCATCCGCCAGAACGTGCACATAATCCGGCACAATATGGTTCAGCAGGCGCTGGTAGTGGGTGACCATCAGAATCGCCCGGTCGTCCGCGCGCAGAGCGTTGACGCCATCAGACACAACCTTGAGGGCGTCGATGTCGAGGCCGGAGTCGGTTTCGTCCAGAATCGCCAGCTTCGGTTGCAGCAGCAGTGCCTGGAGGATCTCGTTACGCTTCTTCTCGCCGCCGGAGAAGCCTTCGTTAACGCCCCGCTTGAGGAAT
>JAJUHY010000325.1 GCA_029265735.1 Marinobacter segnicrescens
GCTGCGCTGTGCTCCACAGATCAAGATCCGGGTAGAGCTGACGGCCAAGACCTTCCACGTTCAGCAGGGTTTTCTGCAGCAGCACCAGTTGCGGCTGGACTTCCATATTGAAGCGGCGGGCAGTCTGGAACAGGCGCAGCAGGAAGTGTCCGAAGGAAATGTCTTTCAGGGGCCGCTGAAAAATGGGTTCGCAAACCGTGCGGATGGCGGCTTCGAACTCGTTAACCCGAGTTTCCGGCGGCACCCATCCTGAGCGGATGTGCAGTTCAGCCACTTGACGGTAATCCCGGCGGAAGAAGGCCAGCAGGTTACGGGCAAGATAGCTCAGGTCGTCCGGTGACAGGGTGCCGACGATGCCAAAATCGATGGCGATATACCGGGGATCGGCCGGATCGCTGGCGTCTACAAAAATGTTGCCGGGGTGCATGTCCGCATGAAAGAAGCTGTCGCGGAACACCTGGGTGAAGAAAATTTCGACGCCTTTCTCCGCCAGCACTTTCATATCAACACCGGCCGCTTTCAGGGTTTCGATATCGGCAATGGGTATCCCGCTGATGCGCTCCATTACCAGTACCCGCCGGGCGGTGTAGTCCCAGTCGATAGAGGGGATGTAAATCAGTGGCGAGCCTTCAAAGTTGCGGCGCAGCTGGCTGGCGTTCGCGCCCTCCCGTTGCAGGTCCAGCTCGTCATAAATGGTGATCTCATAGTCTTCCACCACCTGGACCGGATGCAGGCGGCGGCCTTCGGACCAGTACTTCTCCAGCAATCGGGCCATCATGTACATCAGGGAAAGATCCTGACGGATCACACGCTCGATATCGGGGCGCACGACCTTGACCACCACCTGACGTCCATCGGGCATGGTAGCGGCGTGGACCTGGGCCACTGACGCCGAAGCCATCGGGTCGCGGGAGAACTCGGCGAACAGCACATCCACCGGCTGACCAAGAGAACGCTCGATAATCGCCTGGGCAGTGTCGCTGGAAAAGGGCGGAACGTTGTCCTGCAGACGCCGCAGCGATTCGACCATGTCCTCCGGCAGCAGATCGCGACGGGTGGAAAGGATCTGCCCGAACTTGACGAAAACCGGCCCCAGCTCTTCCAGGGCCAGACGCAGGCGGTCGCCACGGCTGTGTTTGCCCCTTGGGAAGAAGTGCCAGGGGGCGAACAGGAAAAACAGCTTCAGCGGTGCAGGTAACTCGGCAATAGGCAGGTAGGTGTCCAGCCGGTACTTGCAGAAAATCCAGGCGATGCGGAACAGGCGTTGCAGTCGGATCACGATGTCTCCGTACCGGAAGAGTCAGAGTTTTTTCGGTTCGCTCTTTCAAGGCGGCTGATACGGGCTTCAAGACGCTCTGTTGCGAGATTCAGCTGGTCAATAGCCTCAAAGGTGGATTCCAGTTCCCGCCGGCCGGGCAGGGCGCCGGTTTCCTCGTGGATGTACTCTTCAATACTGGCTGTAACCGACGCCCGGGTCTGCTGGCTCCAGCGTACCGCACGGCGGATGCGCTGGCCGGTAAAGTGAGCCGGTATGTCACCGATGTACTTCGCCAGAGCGGCTTCCCAGTCCGGGTCCAGTTGCGCCAGGGCCTGCTGGAACTGCTGGGCGAGGCCGGTGTCCCCTTCGACCGTCAGCCGTCCGTCGTGGATGGCAGAGTCATCTCCCAGGGCCAGCGCCGCCATTGCCAGCGGATGACCCGTGATCACCAGCGCCGGATCTTCCGGCATCAGGCCGGTGAAGGCAACGCCACGCTCGGTAGCCTGCATGCTGATACACATGTTCACCGGGCTGTCGACCTGAAAGCACACATGCCCAGCCAGCGCCCGCAACAGGGCGCGACGACCGGCAGGGTCCAGTTCCAGCGCCTTGTTCAGGGCCCGTTCCAGGGTGCCGGTAATTGCCGCGTGCAGCGTGGGCGTCCGTGACATCAGGGCTTGATTCCAACGTGAAGGGCCACGATGCCGCCGGTCATGTTGTAGTAGCGGCAGTTGACCAGGCCTGCGGCCTCCATCATGCCCTTGAGCGTGTCCTGATCCGGGTGCATGCGGATCGATTCGGCAAGGTAGCGGTAGCTTTCGGAGTCGCCGGCGAAAAGCTTGCCCATCAGCGGAAGCGCGCTGAATGAGTAGGTGTCATAGGCCTTGCTGAGCAGCGAGCTGGTGGGTTTGGAGAATTCCAGCACCAGCACCTTGCCCCCGGGCTTGAGCACCCGGGTCATATCCCGCAGGGCCTGGTCCTTGTCGGTCACGTTACGCAGGCCGAAGGCGATGCTGACCACGTTGAACGAGTTGTCCGGAAAGGGCAGGTGTTCGGCGTCGGCCTGGACATAATCAATATTGGAGGCGGAGCCCCGGTCGGTCAGCCGGTCCCGGCCGACCCGCAACATGGAATCATTGATATCCGCCAGCACCACGCTGCCCGCAGGGCCAACCAGATCCGAGAACTTCATGGTCAGGTCGCCGGTACCGCCGGCAATGTCGAGAACCCGTTGCCCTGGGCGGACGCCACTGAGTTCGATGGTAAACCGTTTCCAGAGGCGGTGGATGCCCATGGACATCAGGTCGTTCATCAGGTCGTACTTGCCCGCGACAGAATGGAACACGTCGGCCACCTGGCGGGCTTTCTGACTTCGCGGCACCTGCCGGTATCCGAAATGGGTGGTTTCGTCCTGTACCGGTGCCGGGTTGTTCTGGA
>JAJUHY010000068.1 GCA_029265735.1 Marinobacter segnicrescens
CCGCATTGACACTCCGTTTGGTGAGTTCACGGTAGAACTGGACTCAGACCCCATCAAGGATCTGGATCTGATGGACGAGCGGATACCGGTAACCCTCAGGCAGCTGGGCGGGCACGCGATGGATGTTATCGATTATGCCGCCGAGCGCCTGGTACCCCTCGAAGTCGTTTCACCCCCTATCCCCTTTCAGAAGCTGGAGGTCATTGAGCAACTGGTGGATCAGCTCCGGGAAGCCGGTGCGCTGGGTAGCCGGGAGGCCATTTTCTACGCCTTTGGAATGCAGTTGAATCCGGAGCTGCCCGGCCTCGATGCCAATACCCTGCGCCGCTACCTGCAGACCTTTGCTGCCCTGTATGACTGGCTGAAATCACGCCACCAGCTCGACTTCAGCCGCAAGGTGACCACCTATATCGAACCCTGGGCCAGTAAATACATTGATAAGCTGGTGGCTGCCGACTACTGGCCGGATACCGAAACCCTGATGCGGGACTACCTCAGGGACAACCCCACCCGTAACCGCGCAATGGACCTGCTACCTCTGTTCGCGTATCTGGACAGGGACCTGGTTGCGGAATACGTCCGGGACCCTCGCATCAAGGCCAGACCTACCCTTCATTACCGGCTTCCCGACTGTGATATCGACAACCCGCGCTGGCATTTTTCCACTGTCTGGAACGACTGGGTGATACTTGAGCAGGTGGTCGCCAATCCACGACACCAGCGGGAACTGAACGATCTGTTCCGGGAAAGCCGGACCCTTTCCCTACGCAACCTGACCAGTCCGTGGCGTGCCCGCTGTCAGCACTGGCTGGAACACCATGGCTATATCTGACGCCGCTCCGGAAGAAGAAGTACCCGGTTTAACCATCGGTATCAGCGGGCCGTCCCGCAGGCGCACGTCGGACAGACTGATTGCGTGGGGGTTGCGTCTTTATGGCGCTCATACTCACTTTATCCGCCCTGGTAGCCAAATTGACGTCAACCTTCTGGATGGTGTTGTGCTGACGGGGGGCACCCATGTTCACCCGGAACTTTATGGCCATCAACCGACCATAAAGGCACGATATGACAGACTCCGCGACGACACCGACCAGTACCTGCTCGCCGAAGCCGAGCGGTTGCACTTGCCGGTGCTGGGTATCTGTCGCGGCGCCCAGATGATTAATGTGTTCCGGGGCGGCACCTTGTGCCAGGACGTGACACCACTGCGGGACAAGACCCGTCACCGGCCCCTGCTGTTACCGCTGCAGCCGGTAGGCATTGTTGAACCGACCCGGCTGGGACACATCGCCCGGGCCCGGCACATTGGCGCCAATCGCATCCACAGCCAGGCCATCCAACGGCTCGGCCAGGGTTTGCGGGTCAGTGCGGTGGACAATGACCTGTTTGTGCAGGCCTTTGAGAACACCCACGGCCAGTGGCTCATGGGCGTACAATGGCACCCGGAGTATTTGCTGTACCATGGCGTACATCGTCGGATCTTCAAGGATTTTGTACGTACCGCTGAACAACTGAAACTGGCTCGCCTGACCCGGGGTGAACACCCGGAGCCGGAGGGCATTGCGATCACATCAGAAGGAACAGATCATGAGTAGACGTCGCTTTCGTTGCTTCCTGACCCCAGCCGTCATGGCCCTGCTGTTACCGGCCGGCGCGGCATTTGCGGACACTCCCGAAATCAGCCTCAACGGCGAAGGCCAGGTGCGGTACATTCCGGACAGCGCCCGCCTGAGCTTTACCATCAGTGCCGAGCATGCGGATTCCGACAAGGCCCTGGCCCAGGTTCGCAAGACCATGGGTCATTGGCGGGATGCCATCAGTGATGTACGTGACCAGCTGGTGGATTACAGCGACGCGTCTGTTCATCTGTATCAACGCCGGGAGCCGCCACGGCCACTGCCGGATGGCACCTTGAGAGACGAGCGCAAAACAGTCGCCGTCGCCACTCAGACCATCAGCTTTGAAATTCACGATTTGGCACTGCTCAACCCGGTACTTGGCAAAGCCCAGAATCTGGGTATGAATTACAGCCTGGGCCAGCACCAGTTTTTCCATTCCGATGAAGAAAAGCTGCAGCAGGATGCCCTCGCTCTGGCCATCCGTAATGCCAAGTCACGGTGCGAATTTGCTGCCGCCCAACTGGATATGGCCTGCGGTGAGGTCAAGAGCCTCAGCCTGCACTCCTCCGGTGGCGGGCCGGTACTGATGCGGATGGCAGAGGCCACGTCGGCCAAGGCGGACACCATCAGCGAACCGGGACCGCGGGAAATCAGCGCATCGGTTCAGGCGACGTTCAGGCTGGAATAACCACGTGCGCGGGCCGGTCAGAAGTCCCGCGTATAAAAGAGGTCCAATGACGATGCCAGGCCACTGGCCGCTTCCACATAGAAGTAGCGGCCAAGGTCATAACGCAGTGCCACAGTGGTGATCGGTTCAAACAGTCCGACTCCATAACGCAGGCTGAGATCTTCTGTAATGTAACCGCTGGCAACTACGGAAGAGTCCTCACCGGAGCCCTCAGCCTCCAGGGTCAGATCGCGGATACCAAAGGCTTCGCCAATGCCCCGGGTCAGGCCGCTGGCCCGGTTCAGGCCCAGGGACAGGGCTGCCCGGCTGATCTGGCCCTGATCACCCTGGCTTTGCAGCGGTCGCCCCAGAATCACGTACGACAGCGCCTGATCCTGGGACATGGGCGGCTCCGAGAAAACCTCCGTCTGTGGTTCCTGGGCCGGGCCGCTGAGGCGTATACCGGCAACTACATTGTCTACCCGCCGTACCGCTTCAATATCCAGGTAGGGTTCGCCGACGGGGCCCACAAACACCAGCCGCGCCCGTCGCAGATCCAGTTCCTGCCCAAAAGCCTCATACCGGCCTTCGACCAGTTGCAGGGCGCCCCGGGTGTCCATGTTATTGCCGATGCGAAGCTCGCCTTCCAGCTCGCCGGTTACCCCGAAGCCGTTAAATGTGACTTCTTCTTCACCGACTACGACGGTGACGTCCATGGTCATGGACCGCACCGGCGGTGGTTCCGGTTCCCGGCCAACGATAACCTCGTCGCTGGATACGGACACCGCCTGCTCGGGCAATTCCCGCACTTCTATTTCACCACTGGGCACTACGACGCGCCCGGAAACGATCAGATCGCCCTGGGAAAAGCGCAACTCCAGGTCTGGTGAAAGCCTGAGCCTGGCATAGGGCTCATACGTCAGTGGCAGCTGGTCTCCGGTTAACACCATGGTCAGCACGGGAGTACCATCCCAGTCCAACACGCCGCCGATCTCTCCTTCGCCTGTGCCGTTACTTTGCCAGCGTCCGTCCAGGGTGGCCCGTTTTCCGCTGAAAGCGAGCAACACATTCAGATCCGAGATGGGTATGGGTACCATGGGGTCAACCACTCGGCCATTGGACAGCAGCAGCTCGCCGTCCACGTCCGGGGCCAGCAACGGACCTTCAAGACGGCCTGAGCCCTCTACCGATCCGGTCACTTCTTCCATATTGAGCAGGGAACCCACCACAGCCAGATCAAAGCCGCTCAGGCTGAAACTGCCACTGGCGGGCCGGTCCGGTGCGTTTGGATCGACTGCCAGATCAACAGACAGCGCTCCGAGACCGTCACCGTCCAGCCGTAACGCAATTTCAGCCAGAGTGGGAGCGAGGTCCGCCGACAGGGTAAGTATCTGGTAACTCAGGGTCTCCCAGTCTTCCTCCAGCACTACATGGACCTGACCGGGGCCCGCCGATAACCGGATTTCGCCGGTCGGCCCCTCAGGTGCCATAGCCAGAGCCAGAGAACCGTCGATTCGTGCGTTCCAGCGGACGGTCTCTGGCAACAGCGGTGCCAGCGCCGAGGACGGAAGGTTGCTGATGGTCATGTCCAGCGCCACCTCCGGTACGAAGGTCTGGTCGCCCGCACAGAGGGTGCTGTCCTCCCAGCGCCAGCAGTGCGCCCCCAGGGTCAGAGTCTGATCCTGCCAGCGCAGGTCGGCGGGGTTTTCCAGTTGCCAGTTCTGATCCTGCTGGGTCAGCAGCACACTGCCGTCTACCAGTTGGCCCAGCCACTGGCCTCCGTTTTCGGTCAGCCAGCCACCAGCCAGGGCGATGCCAAGGACAGCCTGTTCGTGCCGCACCCTCAGATCCAGCCGATGGTCGTCCAGAATGCCTGAAACTTCGGCCTCAACCTGTTCAATAATCTGCCCCGTGACCTGGATCTGGTTAACTACCAGGGATGCGTCAAGGGACTGATCGTCCGCCAGACGGGCGTTCAGAGCCAACTCATCAATGCTCAGCTCATCCTGCCACAACAGGCCCTCGCCGGAGACTTCCAGAGCAGCCGCAGGCGCCAGCATGGGCCCTCTGGCCGTGATTTCTGCAGTCAGACTACCCGCTGCGGCGGGGTGCAGGGATTCCGGCTGAGGTACATTCACAGTGCCGGTGAGGTCTATATAGGGCGCATCGCCCAAGGGGTCCTGCAGCTCGCCGCTCAGGTTAATACTGTTCTCGGCGACGCCGGCCATCACTTGCGGAATCTGCCAGCGACGATCCTCTGCCAGGATCTGACCGCGGCTGATCAGGGTCTCTTCCTGCCACTCGCCGTCCAGCGCCCACTCGGCGGTAAACTCCGGCTGCCCTTCGCCATCAAGGGCACCCTGAGAGGTCATCGTACCGTTGATGCTGGCGGTGGCGCCCGATACCCAGTAACCGGGATCAAACTGATCGAGAACAATCTCGGCATCCCAGCTGGGACCGGCAAATCCCACCAGCGCTTCACCCTGGAGCCTTCCTCCCCCCGTAGTCATGGTCAGCTCCTGCAGACGAACCTGCTCAAGATCACCTTCTACCCGGGTATCGATCGTGGCTTCGCCCATGGGGCCGCTGGCATCCAGGTCCACCATGGCGGTGTACCGGCCTTCCCGGTATTCACCTTCTGCCTGCAGGGAAGTGATGGTAACCGGCGGTGGCGTCAGGTCTGGTACCAGGCTGTACCAGGCAAACGGGCCCATGGTGATTTCACCAGTGGCGACCAACTCGTCCAGCCACCGCACACCACCGGTTACCGTCAGTTCGGCCTGGCCCTCATCCACCGCGGACGGACCTGATAAGGTGAGCTGCAGGTCGCGGGCTTCCTCTGCGGTCGCCCGACCGGATAGCCTCAGGCTCACCGGTCCCTGCTCTCCCGGCAGGGTCGCTGTGGTACTGATCTGGTAGCCGCTGACCAGATTACCCTGGGCATCAAGGCGCCAGTTACGCAGCTCCAGGGTTTCCGGCAGCGTATCCAGCGCATGGAACGCATCCGATTGCAGCTCGACCTGAGCGGGAAACGCCGGGTCCAGCGGCGCCAACGCGGCACTGAGCCGGGCATTCAGGTAGCCTTCCGAGGTCAGTCGAGCTCTCAGATCCCGCACGCTGCCTCCCAGTTGTCCGGCAATACGCCACTGATCACCACTTGGCGGCGGCAGGGTCAGGCCCAGATCCAGCGCCAGCGGCCAGTCGCCCCTAGTCGCGAGGCGTCCGTCCATTCGCAAGGCGATGTCTTCCCGGTCCAGTGCCAGTTCCCGAAGATGAAAGTCCGCACCACCGCCACCGCCTTCCAGGGTCAGTCGGTCCCAGACCAGGGTTCCGTTGAAATTCAGCGGGCCCAGGTCCACCATGCCGATATCCAGATTTACCGGCAGACGCACTTCCGGCAGCTGAACCGGGCCTGAGGGCTCATCGGACGCGGCGGCGTCATCCGCAACGTAGATGACGTCTATCTCTGCTGCCTGCAGGCGGTCGAGGCAGACGGTTTTCTGAAACAGGCAGGTGGGTGACCATTCCACGAACGGCTCATCAACGGCCAGTTGAACGCCATAACCGTGCCACCGCAGACTAGCGGCCTGCCACTCTCCCAGCAGTGAACCGTCGGCCTGCTCAGTGGTAAGCCCCGGAATCTGCTCCAGCACCCAGGCGGTGCCGGTGTCCGAGCGCAAGACTGCCAGCAGCAGACCGACAATGAGCACCAGCAGGAGCAGTATCACCAGCAAGCTGATCAATACCCATTTCAGCACTTTGGCAATGGTGTTGATGACCCTGTTCATATCTCAGGCCCCATGGAAAAATGCAGGCGCCAGCCGCCCCCGAACTCGTCATCCAGGCCTCTTGCAACGTCAAACCGGATGGGACCGACCGGGCTGATCCAGCGCACCCCCAGCCCGACGCCCGTGGCCAGCGGATCGTTGAAATTGTCAACGGCGTTACCGTGGTCTGCAAACATTGCCACACGCCAGTTTTCCGCAAACTGATACTGATACTCGAGACTGCCAATCATCCGGTATCGCCCACCCACCGCGTTACCTTCGGTGTCCTCAGGCGAAAGGGTTTCATAGCCATAGCCGCGTACACTCTGATCACCCCCGGCAAAGAACCGCAGTGATGGCGGCACATCCGAGAACCTGTTGGTAGCGACCCCCGCCAGTTGAACCCGGCTCAGAAAGCGGTGATTGTCGGCGAGAGTGATCAGCCCTCTTGCTTCGGTGCTGACATGGAGCACATCCACGGTAGAGAAGGCATCCCGGAGGCCGCCGGCCACGTCGAAGTGCAGACGATATCCCCGTGACGGATCAACCGGGGAGTCCACATACCGTTTCGAAAAGGCAACCCCCGGCAGCAGCAGGCGAGTGTTACCGGACTCCGCATTACCGATGTCATACCGTTCGTTTTCCCAGCGCACGGACAGCACCCGGGTCCAGCCATTGTCCATCATGTGGCTCCATTGCTGGCCGATGGTAAAGCGGTCGGATTCCACGTCTTCGATATCTTCGCGCAGATAACCCGCCGTGAGCCGGAGCGAGTCGGTCATGGGCGGATCCAGAGGAAGCTCATACCAGCCGGTGAGGCTCTGGCGGGGCGCGGAAAGTTCGGTTTCTGCACCCCGACGATGGCCCCACTCGTTTACCCAGTGTTCCGTCCAGGTGCCACGGAAGCGGGGTCCGACGTCGGTGGAGAATCCTACACCCGCTGCCACGGACCGGGGATCACGCTCTTTAACCCGGGCGTTAACGGGAATCACACCGTCTTCCGCCTCTGATGGCGTAGCAGTAACCAGCACCTGATCAAAATAACCGGTATTGGAGAGATCTGAGCTAAGTTGTGCCACTTTATCCGCGTGGTACGGCGTCCCTGGCTCGATCTGTACAAAGCGGCGTAACAAGGTGGGATCAAACACGTGATCATCGTTGAACGTTACCTCTCCCAGGCGGTAACGCTGGCCACTTTCAAAATCCAGCAGAACGTCCGCCTCCCGGGTCTCCGGGTTAATCTGGAGACTGCGCCGGGTAAACGCACCGTCGAAATACCCCAGGCGGGAGGCGCGATTGCTGATCACCTGCCGAAGAGCGTCGTATTCACCGTGGTCGACAATATCGCCGGGTGCCGGACTGGCAGGAAGGTTGCTGCTAAACTCGGCATCCTCAGACGCCGGGCCTGAGATGTTGACCTCCCGGGTGGCAATTCTGACGGGCTCGCCGGGAATGACTTCCAGCACGAGTATCGGCGGGTCGCCATCCTGGATACTACGGTTGACGGTCGGACTGTAATAGCCAAGCGCCCGCAGAGCCTCCCTTACCTGCGCTTCCGCTGTGCGACCGTATCGCCGCAGCGCCGGTCGGCTCCGGTTTTCTACGGTACCGACAAACGCCCGGGCATTTTGCAGCAGGCGGGGATAGTCGCCTTCAATGCGGATATCCACCTGATTGGCGGCGGCCCACGGCGCAACCGCCATGGTCAGCC
>JAJUHY010000295.1 GCA_029265735.1 Marinobacter segnicrescens
GGCCGCACCCGACGGAGGAACCGCCGGACAGAACCAGGCGTATCAAAAGGTGCATAGGCATAATGAGCCTGATCGCCAAACAGGGTCCGCGCCTGGGCCAGCCCCGTCGCTGTCATGGCCGTCATGAGAACAGGCACCTCAGGTCGTCGCTCGAGCAACGCCTTGACCAGTGGTGCCGCCGCGATGGTCTCCCCGACAGATACCGCGTGAACCCAGATAACCGGCTCGGACAACCGCGGAACCAGCCCAAGGCGCTGCTGCCATCCCTGGGAATCTCTGCCGCCGCGGCGGGTATTCCACCACAGTTAGATCACAGCAAACGGCAGCAGCAACCGATAACAGAATGAGTAAATAATGTGCAGCATGGGGGCTCCAAAGCAGGCGAACCGCCATTCTATCCAAATGACCCGCCGGTGACATCGATGAACCTGCCCTGATAAACTCCCCATCCTGAAGTCCACTGGCCTGATAGAACCCTCGGTAAACGTGAAGCGCAAACATCGCAAGAAAGAACGGGACCTGAATTACAGCCATTACCTCCACCCCCGCTGGTGGCCGACCTGGCTCGGCATTGGCGTGATGTGGCTGATGGCCCGACTCCCCCTGAAATTCCAATGGAAGATCGGCAAGCTGATCGGCGAACTCGCCTGGCGCCTGATACCCGAGCGCCGGCACATCGCCGAGGTGAACATCCGTGCCTGTTTTCCGGAGCTGTCAGAGCAGGAACAGCGTGAACTGGTCCGAAAGGCCTTCCATTCTAATGGCATCGGAATGATGGAGCTGGGTCTGGCATGGTTCCGCGACCCCAAAGACTTTGCCGATATCACCCAAATTCACGGCCTTGAGTACCTGAACGATGCACTGAAGAACGGCAACGGCGTGTTATTACTGGGCGGGCATTACAGCACTCTGGATCTGGGGGGCAGCCTGGTCACTGAGGTAATCGAAGCGGACGTTATGCAGCGGGATCACAACAACCCACTGATGAATGCGGTGATGACCCGGGCCAGGGAGCGTCGGTACGGGGTTGTACTCAGCTCCAAGGATCTGAGAGGCCTGCTGCGACGCCTGCGGCAGAACCGCACCATCTGGTACGCCACGGATCAGGACTACGGGCGAAAAGGCCTCGTGTTTGCACCGTTTTTCGGTGTTCCCGCAGGCACAATCACGGCAACGTCCCGCATTGCCGAGCGCAGCGGCTGCGCCATCGTACCGTTCAGCCACTTCCGACGGGAAGGCAGCCCGGGCTATGACATCTACTTTCATCCGGCCCTGGAAAATTTCCCATCCGGCGATGATCTGGCCGATGCCACCCTGATTAATCAGACCATCGAGCGGGAGGTGCGGCGCCAGCCGGACCAGTACCTGTGGATGCACCGGCGATTCAAAACCCGGCCAGACCGGTCGGAACCTGCTTTTTACAGTAAGAAACGCAAACGCTGAAGGACCGGAACTTATGGCTTCTGTTAAGGCCAGGATCGCCATTTCTGCCCTTCGATTGGCGGGCAAACTCTCCCTGAGTGCAGCACAACGCATCGGTCGCATACTCGGCACCCTGAGCGGATGGTTCCCAACACGGGCGAAAATGGTAACCACCGCCAACATCAACCTGTGCTTCCCGGAATTGCCGGAGGACGAGCGCCAGCGGCTGATTCGCTCCAGCCTGCGCCACTTCGGCCAGACCTTTATGGAAATCCCGCTGATGTGGGAATGGCCGGTGGAAAAGTGCCTGGGGCTGATTCGTGAAATCGAAGGGATTGAACTGGTGGATCAGGCGATCGCCGACGGGCGTGGTGTCGTACTGCTGGCGCCTCACCTCGGCAACTGGGAGCTGATCGGGATTTACTTTTCATCACGCTATCAGATGGCCGCGCTGTACAGTCCGCCCCAGGTAGCAGAATTCGAGAACTATATGATCCGGGTACGGGAAAGGGCCGGCTCCACCCTGGTGAGAGGCGACCGTCGCGGTCTGGTAAAGATAGTGGACATCCTCAAGGGGGGCGGTATCGCCGGCATCCTGCCGGACCAGAGCCCGGACAAGAAGAGCGGCTACGCCTACGGCCCGTTTTTCGGCCATAACGTCCGCACCATGACGCTGGCCTCCAAGCTCGTCGCCCGGTCCGGGGCGGCCTCGTTCACGGCCTACGCCGAACGCCTGAAGGACGGCCAGGGCTTTCGTATCATCGTCCGCCCAGCCGAGCCGGGTCTGGCGAGTGAAGACCCCATAGCGGCGGTGACAGCCCTGAACCGGTCAGTGGAACTGTGTGTGCGGGAGACTCCCGAGCAGTATCAGTGGGAGTACAAGCGGTTCCGCCACCTGACCCCGGGGGAAGTCAACCCCTACAGTCCGAACAAGCGCTGCAAGTAACACCTCTGTACCACCCTGGCGAAACACCAGGCTCCGCGATGTCCCTGACAGGCATGCCGGCGCATGGTCGTGTATAATTGCGTTTTATTTCAGCCTGAATCTGTCGCTACCTATGTCCCAGCCCCCGGCATCGCCCGAATCCATTGGTGTAGTCATCACCACCTACAACTCACCTGCCTGGTTGGCCAAGGTGCTGACCGGTTATGAGTGTCAGTCTGACCGCCGCTTTCGGGTGATCATCGCCGACGACGGCTCTACCGACGAGACCCGGCAGTTAATTGACCGTTTCCGGGCGCGCGGCACGCTGGAGATCGATCATGTCTGGCACGAGGACAACGGCTTTCGGAAGTGCCAGATCCTGAACAAGGCCATTCGCGAAACCTCCTGCGACTATCTGATTTTTACCGATGGTGATTGCATTCCGGAGCCCGATTTCATTGCGACGCATCGCCGCCTGGCGGCGCCCGGGTATTTCCTGTCCGGCGGTTATATCAAGCTCACCATGCCCGTGTCTGAGAAAATCTCCGATCACGACATTCGTAGCGGAGCGATCTTCAGCCCCGAGTGGCTGATCGCGAACGGCCAGCCCAAAAGCCATAAGCTCTGGAAACTGTCCTCGTCCCGGGCTTTTCGTAAACTGCTTAACACTGTCACCCCCGCCGCAGCCAGCTGGAACGGTATGAACAGCTCTACCTGGACCCGGGACCTGCTCGCCGACAACGGATTCAACGAAGACATGCAGTACGGCGGCCTTGACCGGGAGCTTGGTGAACGACTGTGGAACTAC
>JAJUHY010000291.1 GCA_029265735.1 Marinobacter segnicrescens
ACCGTGCCGTCTTTTTTGAAGGCTGGCCGGAGTCTGCCAAGACTTTCGGCGGTGGTGCCTTCCCGGGGGCCTTCGTCCTGATTCACTACAATCGGATCGCCCTTGCGCTGGGGAATGCTCACCGGAACAATCTGGCTGTCAAAACGGCCTTCTGCCCGCGCGGCAGCGGCTTTCTGCTGGGAGGCAGCCGCGAACTCATCCTGCTCCTCACGGCTGATGCCGTATTTTTCAACGATATTTTCGGCGGTAATACCCATGTGGTAATCGTTGAACGCGTCCATCAGGCCGTCGTTCACCATGGTGTCGATCATGGTCCAGTTGCCCATGCGTTGGCCATTACGGCTGTTTGGTACCACGTGGGGAGACAGGCTCATGCTCTCCTGGCCACCCGCCAGAATCATTTCGGCATCGCCACTGCGAATCGCCTGAACGGCCATATGAACCGCCTTGAGGCCAGAACCGCAAACCTTATTGATGGTCATCGCCGGAACCGAAGCAGGAATGCCAGCGTTGATGGCTGCCTGCCGGGCCGGGTTCTGGCCACAGCCTGCGGTCAGAACCTGACCAAGAATGACCTCATTGATCTGGTCGGCCGCAATACCGGTTTCTTCCAGCAACGCCTTGATAACGGCAGTGCCCAGTTGATCCGCTCTCAGGCTGGAGAGAGCGCCGCCGAAAGAACCAATGGCGGTGCGCTTGGCGGCTACTATGACTACATCTTGCATTTGGGGGTCTCCGATTATTTGTTGTAGCCCCCGTCGCGATCAAACTTTGGGGGCGCGGTACCCGGTAGGGGCCTTCTTCCGCTGCAATTCAGGGGCCTTCTCTGGCGCCCACCTTGCACCGCGCCATCCATGGCGCTGCTCCAGAAGGCCCCCACCGGATACCGAATAGACGTTGTGCTGTACTCCTTGAGCAAGAGAGCGATTCTAGCCGAATTGCCCCAGTCGTCCTACTCAAGAGCCAAACCAATTACCTGTAGCCGTTCCCGTCCAATGGCTTCTCCAAGCTCCCGGCCCGTATAGCCAGCCGCCACAAGCGCCCGAGCATCGACCCGCCGGGCCGCCGCCAGTGCCATCTCCAATAACCGGTGACTCTCTGTATCCAGCCCATCCGGCAGGCAGGCCAGGGTCGACAGCAGCAGATCAAAGCGATCCGGTCGCCGCCAGGCATCAGCGTGGTTAAACACCTCAAGGACCTGCTCAGCACTTAATGGCGACCGCAAAGCCAGCGGCGCAAGCTCGACCACCATGCGGGCCAGGTCCCGGCAGTCGTTGGGCGCTTTCAGTGCTGCCGCTCGCGCTTTGACAGCATCTGGGGATAAGGGGTGGAGCAGGGCAGCGAAGCGGCATTCCGTCGGCAGCTCCCACTGGGCCGTTGTGGCCAGCGCCTCCAGGGAGCGGGCCAGCCATTGCCGATCACCGGCCAGTTCTGGGATAAGAGCCGCCAGAGCACCGGTCGCGTCCAGTACCTTAAAGAAAACGGTTGGACTGATTTCGTGCAGAGCACGCTGCATTTCCTGCCACACCCGCTCGGGCACCAGGTGTTGCACTTCGCCATCGGCAACCATTTTTTGCATCAGCGCCAGCGTTTCATCGGCCACCTGAAAGCCCAGATGATCAAAGCGCGCTGCAAACCGGGCGGTGCGGAGAATCCGTAACGGGTCTTCCTCAAAGGCATCGGAAACATGCCGGAGCTGGCGGTTGCGCAGGTCCTGCTGACCGCCAAATGGGTCTGCCAGAGTTCCGTCTTCGCCCTTTGCCATGGCGTTGATGGTCAGATCCCGCCGCCTGAGATCTTCCTCCAGCGTGACATCGGGGGCGCTGTACACCGAAAACCCGTGATACCCGTGGCCCTGTTTGCGCTCAGTGCGGGCCAGAGCATATTCTTCGCCGGATTTCGGGTGCAAAAACACTGGGAAATCCGCTCCCACCTGCCGGAAACCCTGCGCAAGCATTTCTTCAGGAGTCGCGCCGACCACCACCCAGTCCCGGTCCTTCACTGGAATGCCCAGTAACTCATCCCGGACTGCACCGCCAACCAGATAGATTTCCACCGATAATCCTGCCCTGCAGGGTGATTTTGAATGCCCGCCATTATGCGTGGCTGCTTCCCAACAGGCAAAAGCAGTCCAGGCTTCGCAGATTTTGGACGGCTCCCGGAATTTATACCGATACTTCTACCTCAGAAGGACCGGCGAAGGTTTGCCGCCTCGGTGATGTTAGCAAGCGCGTATCTGGCGCAAACCCCTTGCAATGAGCGACTTCATCAACAATGGCCCGAATTTTTCATGAAACTGAAACGCAAGTACAAAACGCCAGAAATCCAACCGGAGTCCCGTCATGAAGTCAGCCCTGCTTGCCCTCTTCTGCCTTGTGGTCCTAACCGGCTGTGCCAGCTCCGGCCAGCAGCGAGCGGCCTCAGATCAGGGGCGCTTTGACCCGGTGGTGGTAAGGGTCAGCGGCTTCGGCACCTACGAGAATGCCAACGCAGACCGGCTGAATACCAGCAAGCGCCTGATGGCAAGACGGGCCTCTCAACTGGATGCCTACCGCAACCTGGCTGAGCGGGTTTATGGCACAGTGATTTACGGCAGCTCCACGGTCAGCGACTTCGTGGCCCGCAATGACATGTTCCGCAGCTATGTGGATACCTATCTGCGTGGGGCAAAGGTAGTGTCCGTAATCGAGCACAGCGACGGTGTGGTAGAAACCGTAATGGAGCTGAAACTGGAACGCCGCTTCCGGGAATGTGTCGCTCAGGTAGATGAGCGCGATGTTGCCCGCGCCTGCCCAATGCCGCTGCCCCAGGGCAACGACTCTGCTGGCGACGTTGTGTCACAGGGTACCGGCTCGCTTTATTATCTGGACTGAACACCATGACAAGACTGACCAGCCTGCCTCTGTTGCTAAGCGTTTTACTGCTGCTACTCCCAGTGGCGGATGCGGCTGCCGTGGTGCTTGAAGGCAGCGGCATCGCGACCATTCGGGGCGGCGATCTGGATACCGCCCGGGCACAGGCCCGTGATGCTGCATTGAGAGATATCGCGTTGCAATACGATGCCCGTATCCGCAGTGAAGATCAGATCGACGATGGCTTCCTTACCAGCTCCCGCCTGACCGTGACCCGCCGCGCCCGGGCCCAAAACGTACAGATTATTGATGAGCGCCAGGTAGGCAATGCCCTGCGGGAGACGGAGAGGGCCG
>JAJUHY010000024.1 GCA_029265735.1 Marinobacter segnicrescens
CCCTGAAGGTGGCCCAGGACGTCTTCGCCGAGCAGGGTGTGGCAGTGTCATCTCAGGCGACGTAAGCTGAAACCCTGACCCGGCCCATCGTTAAAGCCGGGTCTGATTTGACGTAACGCAATAATAGAGACATGGGCGGACGTTAAGGTGGGGGCACTCAGGTTCGAGTTTGCTGGCTTTCAGTTGCCCGACTATGCTCCATATAGAACTGCCAATGAAGAGCAGCCACTGATGAGGGTTACCCCATGTCCAAGTCACCAAAGGGCTTAATTGCCCTGTCATTGCTTAGCTGTCTTGCCATCTCCGGCCTCGCCCATGGTGCCGGCAATCCCGACGACGTGGCGACTCCCCCGGAGTCCCTGCGGACTCTGGCCGACGCCAGTGGCTCGTCAGCACCTACCATTCTTGCCAATACCGGACACGTTCCATCCGTTGAACGTCCCCAGGACCTGACCCGGCTGCTACTGGAACACTGCGCCTGATCATCGACCGGGAGCCACTCGGCTCCCGGCATCAATAGCGTGAAACTATAGGTACATCTCGCTCTTTGCCTTTCCCCATGGGTCAGGTTTAATAGAGAGCTCCCCAAACTATCAGGAGAAGCACACATCAGATTGGACGATAACGGAGGCGACGTTGTTCTTACTTAAGCGCAAAGGCGACTACCGCATTCATTTTACCCGTTCGCTTACCCTGCCCGGGCGCTATACCGTCGACCTTTTTATTTTCACCCCTTACGAAAGCGACCTGTCGACCCGCCTGTTCCCAGAAAGACAGTTTTTTCAGAGTTGTATTGAGCATCGCTTCAGCCTGCGGGATCTGCCGAAAAAAGACCGCGTGGAGTTCGCGGATAATTCCGTTGCGCTGCTGTCACCCCACTACGAAATCGCCATGGGCTCGTCGATATTCCAGTACCGGGATACCCTCGAGCGGCTACGCCAGCAGATCAGCCGGTCCGGTCTGACCGAAGAACCGGTCAAACGGGCGGTTCGGGTCAGTGAAACCTTCGCCAGTCAGCTGCGCAATACCAGAGCCGGCCAGAGCCGGCAGCAACGTTATTTTGAGCTGATCGATACCTACTTTTCATGGCATGCCGAACAGATCTTCCTGGAATGCCTGGCCGCCGAAAACTTCTCTGATCTGGACCCGGAACTGCAGCAGTCCGTCCACGACTTTCTGCGGCGGGAATACGACTATCGCAGGGGCCATGAGTATATGGTCAGCCTGGACGGCGAGCCGTCCCGGGTCTGGAACCGGATCGCCCTGTACCAGCGTCTGCTGGAATACCCCCTGCGGCTGCGCCCGAAAGTCACCCCCCTCGGTGCCGGCACCCGCAAGGCGGTCAAGGCGGTGTCCACCATGTGGATCATGATGTTGTTCACCTACATCCTGTTCAACGCCCGGGACACCAGCCAGAAGCTATCGCTGACCCTGCTACTGGGCATCGGCCTGATTTACACCCTGCGGGATCTGGTCCGGGAAGACATGATCAACGGCATTACCAGCTGGCTGCGCCGTGGCAAGGCCCGCTGGAAAATCCGCATGGTCACGCCTTACACCGACAAGGTGCTGGCACAGCAACGGCTGTGGCTGGACTATCGCAAGCTGTCCGACCTGCCCCAGAAAATCCGCCAACGCTCAGGACGCTGGGCACCCAGTGACGAAGGCCAGATCATCCACTATCGCTCAGTGGTGAAACTCGACAAGAACGTGCTGCGGAAGGACCAGATTCAGGAAGGTCTGACCCTGGATTGCGAAGCCCTTTGCCATCTGGTCGAACCTGCCACCAACCGGTTGTACAGCTGGACCGACAAGGACGACCCCGCATCTATTGAGTCGCACCTGATTGAAAAGCAGCGGGACTACAACCTGTTGCTGGTAGTTTCCGACCCTGACAAGGATCACTCAACGGCACAGCGGTGGCATCTGCAGCTTACCCGTAACGGCATCATTCGCTGCAAGAGCAAAAAGGCGAACTGGCCCACGCCGGAACAGGATCAGCGCAAACCCAGGCTGGAAAGTTTCCGGCACCGGCTGTACCGCTGGTTCCGGGTTACCGGTTACTGAACCCTTTACTGATCCCTTTACAGAACCCGTCGTTACAACGGATCAAGTTGCAGCGGGTCAAGCAGATCAGCAACCGGACCACTGGTGGTTAAAGTGCCGGTGTCAGGGGTCGCCAGTACCTGCTGAACCGGTCGGAAGGACCGGCGGTGGATAGGCGTTGCACCCTGGCTCTGCAGGGCCCTGAGATGGGCCGGAGTTGGGTAGCCCTTGTGGGAGGCAAGCCCGTAACCGGGGTAGGTCTGATCCAGGGCCACCATTTCCCGGTCGCGAGTGACCTTGGCCAGTATGGAGGCGGCACTGATGGCTTCAACACGTCCGTCACCGCCGATCACCGGTTCTGAGGGCCAGTGCCAGTCCGGGCAGCGGTTGCCATCCACCAGCACATACTCGGGCTCAATCCGGAGCCCCGCCACTGCCCGCACCATGGCCAGCAATGTCGCCTGATAAATATTGAGCTGGTCAATCTCGGCAGGCTCGCAGCGCCCCAGACTCCAGGCGGCGGCCTTGGCGATGATTTCGTCATACAGGGCTTCCCGGCGCTTCTCCGTCAACTTCTTGGAGTCCGCCAGCCCTTCAATGGGCCGCTCCGGATGCAGAATAACCGCAGCGGTCACCACCGGCCCCGCCAACGGGCCACGACCCACCTCGTCGACGCCGGCCAGTTTCCAGCCCTGGTACTCGCATTCAAAGGCAGGCAGTAAAACCGGATCCGTCATTGGCTTCTGTCCTTCTCAATCAACCGGGATACCGCCTCGGCGGCCCGCTCATCGGCATTGCGACGCAGAACATGATGCAAGCCCGTGAAGGCTTCTTTAAGCCGCTCCCGCTCCTTTGAATTATCAAGCCGCTCCTGAACCGCCGCCGCCAGCTTTTCCGGTGTAGCATCCTGCTGCAACAGCTCGGGCACCAGCTCTTCTCCGGCCAGCAGGTTCGGCAGCGAAACCCAGGGCACCTTTACCAGCCGCGATAGTATGGCAAAGCTGAAGTTACTCAGCCGATAGCCCACCACCATGGGCTTTTTCAGCAACATGGCTTCCAGGGTTGCCGTTCCGGAGGCGAGAAGCACCACGTCAGCGGCGGCCATAACCTCCCGTGAGCGGCCCCGAACCACCGTCAGCGGCAGCCGGACTTCCAGCGCATCCGCCAGCGCCCGCACCTGCATTTCCCGTTCGCGGTTTATGCAGGGAACAACCAGCTGAAGGTCCGGATGGGCCGCCTGCAACTGACGGGCGGTTTCCAGAAAGAGTCCGCCCAGGCGCTCCACTTCCCCGGCCCGGCTGCCCGGCAATATCGCCAGCACCGGCCTGTCCTGATCCAGTCCCAATGCGGACCTTGCCCCGGCGGTATCGGGCTCCATGGGCACCCGCTCAGCCAGCGGATGGCCGACAAAGGCAACGGGAACCTGATGCTCCTCATAAAATTGAGCCTCGAAAGGCAGCAGGGTGAGCATCAGATCCACCGACCGGGCAATGCGGAAAATGCGCTTCTGGCGCCAGGCCCAAACCGAGGGACTGACGTAATGCACGGTGGCAATGCCCGCCTTGCGGCAGCGCTCTTCCACGCCCAGGGTAAAATCCGGGGAATCAATGCCAATGAGAACATCCGGCGGATTTGCCAGCAGGTAATCCATCAGCCGGGCGCGGATCGCAAAGAGTTCGCGCAGGCGGCCGAGAACCTCGACCAGCCCCATGACCGATAACCGTTCCATGGGAACCAGGGAATGGAAGCCCGCGGCGATCATTTCGTCACCGCCGATGCCTACAAACCGGGCATTGGGATAACGCTTGCGAAGGGAACGGATCAGGCCGGAACCAAGAATATCTCCGGACGCTTCGCCGGCCACCATGGCGATGGTGACCGGGGTCCGGCGGACGACGTCGGGTACGGGTACGTCGGCAGCAGCGAGGTCAGCAGACACCAGCCGGCCTAACGCACGATGCCCCGGTCGGAAATGCGAAGGGACTCCATCAACGGCTGCATTTCCGGCAGGGTCGGCCAGTTCTTTTCCAGTTCTGCCAGCGCCTGAGCCGTCGTCAGGCCCTGCCGGTACACAATCTTGTATGCCCGACGCAGTTCCATCAGCACATCCTTGCCGAAGCCACGACGCCGCAGGCCTTCCACATTGATACCGTGGGGGCTGGCTGACTGGCCACTGGCCATGACATAGGCGGGAATGTCCTTCAGTACGATACTGCCGCCGCCGCTCATGCTGTGCGGTCCGATATGGCAGAACTGGTGCACCATGGTGCCACCACCGAGGATGGCCCAGTCACCAATCGTCACATGACCGGCCAGGGTGGCACAGTTGGCAAGAATTGTATTGTCCCCGATAACACAGTCATGGGCGACGTGAACATAGGCCATCAGCAGATTGCCATTGCCTATGCGGGTCTCTCCGCGGTCCTGCACGGTTCCGCGATGAATGGTGCAGCTTTCGCGGATCACATTGTTATCACCAATGACCAGGGTCGTCGGCTCACCAGCGTATTTCTTGTCCTGGCACTCCTCGCCCACACTGGCAAACTGAAAGATGCGGTTATTCCGGCCAATCACAGTGGGGCCCTTGATTACCACATGGGAATGCACTTCCGTGCCTTCGCCAATCTCAACCCCAGGTCCGATGTAACTCCATGGCCCCACCGTAACCCCATCCGCCAGTCTGGCAGACGGATCAACGATTGCCTGGGGATGGACACCGTTCCAGTGTTTCTCCGACATCAAGCATCTCTCTCGGCTGACATGACTTCCGCTACACAGACAACCTCGCCGTCTACCAACGCCCGGCAGTCGAACTTCCAGATTCCGTGCTTGTTGGATAACAGTGTAGACTCAAGTCGCAGCTGGTCTCCCGGTACCACCGGGCGCTTGAACCGCGCCTTGTTGGAACCTGCCAGCAGGTGAATTGAGCCATCAGCGGCGGAACGGCCGGCGGTGACGTAACCCAGAATACCTGACACCTGGGCCATGGCCTCGATAATCAGCACTCCCGGCATGATGGGCCGACCCGGAAAGTGGCCGGTAAAAAACGGCTCATTGATGGTGACGTTCTTGTAGCCGACAATCGACTTACCGGCTTCTACCTCCACCACCCGGTCAACCAGCAGAAACGGGAAGCGGTGCGGCAGAAATCTCTGTATTTCATCAATTTGCATCATCGGGTATCGGCCTCAGCCCTCTATTTTCTTTTCAAGTTCTTTTAACCGACGCGCCATGGCGTCCAGTTGTCTGAAGCGAGCGGCATTCCTGCGCCAGTCGCGGTTGTTCATATAACCTGTGCCAGAGGAATACACCCCCGGCTCATGAATATCACCGGTAATCATTGCCATACCAGTGAGCTGCACGTTGTCACCAATGGTCAGGTGACCAGCAACGCCAACGGCGCCGCCAAAAATACAATGACTGCCAATACGAGTACTGCCAGCAATGCCAACCTTGCCGGCCATGGCGCTGTGATCGCCAATCTGCACGTTATGGGCAATCTGAACCAGATTGTCGATTTTGACACCATTACCCAGGCGGGTGTTATCCAGAGCACCGCGGTCAATGGTCGTGTTGGCGCCCACTTCCACATCGTCGCCCAGAGTCACACCGCCAAGCTGTGCAATGCGATTCCACTGACCCTGATGGATGGCAAAGCCGAAACCATCAGAGCCCACGACCGCGCCGCTGAGAATATGACACCGCTTGCCCAGGGTCACCCCATGGGCAAGGGTAACCCGCGGCTGCAGGATACTCTGGTCACCGATCACACAACCGGCACCCACAAACGTGTGGGCTCCGATCACAACCCCTTCGCCCAAGGACACATTGGCTTCCACTACAACATAAGGACCGATACTGGCGCTCTCGGGCACCTTCACCGAATCGTCCACCACCGCAGTGGGGTGAACACCGGCTGCGGCCACAGGGGCTGTGTCGAACTCATGGCTGAGGCGGGCATAACCGAGATAGGGATCATCCAGTATCAGGACGTTGGTTGATGCCTTGTCAGCCATTTTCGGGGCCAGCAGAACAGCACCCGCCCGGGTAGTTTCCAGATAGCGGGCATAGGACGGATTCGACAGAAACGTCAGCTGATCGCCTTCTGCCGCCTCAAGCGTAGCCATGCCGGTAATAACCAGCGACGGGTCACCCTTGAGTTCCGCACCCAAAAGTGTTGCGATTTCCCCAAGGGTCAGTTGTCTGGTGGGCATATTACTGATTCAGTTTTTCCAGTAGTTCATCGGTCAGGTTCAGCTCCGGCTTGGCCATGACGACGGTTTCTGTGGGCAGAATAAGATCGAGGTCATATTCTTCCATCAGTTCTTTCACCGCTGCATCCACCTGGGGCCGGGCATCATCCACAAACGCCTGTTTACGGCTGTTCAGGGTCTGGTCCAGCTGCTGCTTGCGCCGGGCGAAAACCTCGGCTTTCTGCTGGAACTCCTCCGTCAGCTTCTGACGTTCACTCTCATTCATCATCGCGCCGTCGGTCTGCAAGCGCTCCTGCAGACGGCGGGCTTCCTGCTGGGCCTCGCGTACCTGGGCTTCATCGTCGGAAAACTCCGCCTTGAGCTCGTCGCTGAATGCCTTGGCCCCATCGGACGAAAACAGTGCCCGGCGCAGATCCACCACCCCGATACGGGTATCTGCCAGTACCGGCAGACTCACGGCCAGCGCCACCGCGGCCACAATCATCCGTACAACCAGTGCGCGTTTCAAATATTCCCTTAATCCGGTCATCACCTTACCTCCTGTGCTGATGAGAAAACGTATTCACCCTGGCTCCGGCCCGAACATCAACGGGTTACTAACGCTACCGAACCCGGACCGGCGTCAGAAGCTCTGCCCCAGGGAGAACTGGAACACCTGGGTTTCATCGCCGCTCTTGTCTGTAATCGGCTGGGCCAGACTGAATGCCAGCGGACCAACCACCGTTATCCATTGGAAACCAATACCCACGGACGCCCGCAACTCACCCAGCTCCGGGTCATAGCCCCGGGCGGTGTCAAACACCTGGCCGGCATCCAGGAAAAATGCCGTACGCATGCTGCGGGTATCGCCAGCAAACGGTGTCGGCACAATCAACTCCAGACTGCCTTCCGTCAGCACGTTACCACCGAAGGGGTCGTCATCGTCGGTCCAGGTCTTGTTGGTTTCAACCCGGTTACCCAGGGAGTTGGCTTCGAAGCCCCGTACTGACCCGTAACCGCCGGCATAAAAGTGCTCGTAAAACGGCATCTGGGAGCGGTCGCCATAACCATCCCCATAACCCAGCTCACCCCGGGCACGAAGCACCCAGGTCTCCTGCTCGTTAAGAGGCCAGAAGCTGTCACCACGGTAACGCAGCTTGTAGAACGTCAGGTCACTGCCCGGTACCGCCACATCCGCGGACAGGGTATGGCTGTAGCCGCGGGTAGGCAACATGCCCCGGTTAAGCGTACTGCGACGCCAGGACCCGGTCAGGAAATAGTTATGGAATTTCTCGCCCTCTTCTTCCATGAACCGCAGTACTTCATCGGCGGTGTAGTCCCCCGTGCGGATCTTCGACAGGGTATAACCGACGCCGAAATTCAGCCGGGTAAACTGGTCGATGGGATAACCGAAGGTAAGCCGGCCACCATACTCATCCAGCAGGTAGGACGAAATATCACGCTCTTCGAAGTCGGTCTCACGGGCGAACAGGCTGAAGCCCCGGCTCACACCGTCAACGGTGTAGTAGGGATCTTCGTAGGCGAAGTTGGCGCTCTTGATGGAGTCACTGACGTTCGCACCGATGGAGACCCGCTTGCCGGTTCCGAAGAAGTTGTTTTCGGAAATGGCCGCCCCCAGGATAACCCCGGAAACCTGCGAGAAACCGATAGAAGCTGACAGGCTGCCGGTGGGCTGCTCTTCGACGGTGTAGTTCACATCCACCAGGTCGTCTGCGCCCGGCACCGGCACAGTATCAACCGAAACCCGCCGGAAATATCCCAGTCGCTCCAGCTGGTCCTTGGAGAACTCAATACGGTCGGTCGACGCCACGCCCCCTTCCATTTGCGTCATTTCCTGACGCAGTACTTCATCCCGGGTAGTCACGTTGCCGCTGAAGTTGATACGCCGCACATAGGTGCGCTTGCCGGGCTCCACGAAGAAAACCACGCTGGCGGTATCTTCCGACTCCGGCTGGGGAATGGCGTTCACATTGGCGAAGGTGTAACCCTCGCGGCCCAGCCGGCGGGACAGACGTTCGGTAGTGGCGGTCAGCTCGGACCGGGAGAGTACATCCCCGGGCTCCAGAGTAATCAGTTCCCGCAGCACTTCCTCTTCCAGAATCAGCTCACCACGCAGCTGAATGTCTGACACGGTGTATTGGCGCCCTTCGCTCACGGACACCGCCACAAACACGTCCCGTTTGTCGGGCGAGATGGAGACCTGGCTGGACTCAATGTTGAAGTCCAGATAGCCCTCATCCAGATAGTGGGAGCGCAGGGATTCCAGGTCGCCGCTCAGACGCTCCCGCGCATACTTGTCTTTACTGGTGAGGGAGTTCCACCAGCTGCTGGTACGCAACTCAAACAGGTCCAGCAGCTCGTCATCCGGAAACGCCTCGTTACCAACGATGTTGATATGGCGAATGGCGGCCACATCCCCTTCATTGATGTCCAGCCTTACCGCAACCCGGTTACGGGGCAGTTCCTCGGCACTGGCACGAACCTGAGCGTTATAACGGCCCTGCCCTACGTAGGAGCGGAGAATCTCCAGCTCAAGACGCTCCAGAGTCGCCCGGCGGAACACCTGGCCTTCCTGCAGGCCGGCGCCCGACAGCGCGTCCAGCAGAACATCAGTTTCGATATTGCGGTTGCCTTCGATCTCGATGGACGCAATCGCCGGGCGCTCCTGCACCTGCAGCACCAGCGTGCCATTGTCGCGATAGGCTTGAATGTCAGTGAACAGGCCCGTTCTGAACAGGGTGCGGATGGCATCCGCCAGTTCCTGCTCATTCAGCGAGGCGCCAATATCCACCGGAAAGGCGGCAAACACGTTACCAGCGGAGACCCGCTGCAGGCCTTCGACTTCGATATCCGCCACTGTAAATTCTTGTGCCGTAGCCGGCTGGGTGGCCGTCCCGGTGAGGACAAGACCAATCGCTACACCCAGTAAAGAACGTCTCATTCAGTCAGATCGCCTGTTTATGCGCGTAAGGAGCTCGCAATTCTCACAACCGCATCAGGTCGTTGTAAAGAGCAAACACCATTAAAGTCAGAATCATGGCCATACCAATGCGTAACCCTGCTGCCTGAACCTGCTCAGAGAGCGGACGTCGGCGGATGGCCTCGATGGTGTAATAAACAATATGCCCGCCATCCAGCACCGGTATGGGCAGCAGGTTGAGAATGCCCAGACTGACGCTCAGATACGCAAGGAACCGGACAAAGTCCTCAAATCCGGAGCTGACACTGGCCTCAGCCACCCGGGCGATGGTGATCGGCCCGCTGAGGTTGGTTGGCGACAGCAAACCGGTAATCATCTTTTGTATCGCCACCAGGGTCAACCGGGTATCGGACCAGGTTTCTGAAAAGGCATTGGGGATCGCCGCCAGCGGGCCGTAACGAACCTCACGGAGCATATCATCCGGCCAGCTCACCTGAGCGACACCGGCACCGATAAACCCCTGTTCCTCCCCGGACACATCGCGGGCCGCGGGAGTGATTTCAAGGGCAAGCTGGCGCCCTTCCCGCTCAACCACCACGTTCATCACCCGTTCCGGCGACTGCTGTATCAGTCTGACCAGCGCAAACCAGTCCGCCACCGGCTCGCCATCAACCGTCAGTACCCGATCGCCTTCCTGCAGGCCCCCGGCTTCGGCGCGGCCGCCGCTGACAATCTGACCAATCTCCGCAGGCACTGCCGGGCGCAGAGGACTGAGACCGAACTCGGTGAGCGGGTCCGGGTTATCGTCCGGTAGCTGCCAGCCATTCAGGGTGGTGCTCAGGGTCCGCTGTCCCTGGCCATCGCTGATGGTGAAAGTGACTTCGTCCTGTTCGCCGGCGCGTTCCAGCAGGCGCATATTGATGTCGCGCCATGAGGTCACGTTGCGACCGTCCACCTGATGGATTTCCATACCGGACTGAAGCCCCATGCGATCCGCTACGGAGCCTTCGCTGATATCACCGGTAACGGGCGCTACCGTGGTAAAGCCCACTACACTCAGCAGCCAGTATGCTGCGACGGCAAAGATAAAGTTGGCAGCCGGTCCGGCGGCAGCGATGGCAATACGCTGACCCGGCGGCTTGGAGGTAAACGCCTCATGGCGCTGTTCTTCCGGAACCGGGCCCTCGCGCTCGTCCAGCATTTTGACGTAGCCACCCAGGGGAATCAGCGCAACAGCAAACTCGGTACCGTGGCGGTCATAACGAGAGAAAACAGGATTACCGAAGCCTACAGAAAAGCGCAGTACCTTGACGCCGCACTTGCGGGCAACCCAGAAGTGCCCGAACTCGTGGATGGTCACCAGAATGCCAAGGGTGACAATCAGCGCCAGTACTGTCTGCAGAATGTCTAACATGGTGTCAGGGACCTCCGGCCGTTAAGCCGCTGAATCTGGGCCTGGGCTTCGTCCCGGCCGGCCCGATCTGCCGCCATGATAGCGTCAAAGTCGTCCGCTGCCCGGGCAGGCACCGTGGCAAGAGCATGCTCTATGATAACCGGGATATCGGCAAAACAAAGCTCTCCATTGAGAAAGGCTGCGACCGCCTGCTCATTGGCCGCATTGAGTACTGCCGGAGCAGTTCCGCCGGCCTCAAACGCTTCTGCCGCCAGTCTTAAACAGGGAAAGCGATCCGTGTCCGGACGCTCAAAATGAAACCGCCCCAGGGCGAACAGATCCAGTGGCGCCACTCCCGCGTCAACCCGCTCGGGCCAGGCCAGGCCATTGGCGATGGGCGTGCGCATATCCGGGCTGCCAAGCTGGGCCAGCACCGAACCATCCACATATTCCACCATGGAGTGAATGATGCTTTCCGGATGAACATGCACTTCAATCTGATCCGGACGGGTATTGAACAGCCAGCAGGCTTCGATGAGCTCCAACCCCTTGTTCATCAGGGTGGCGGAGTCTACTGAAATCTTCTGTCCCATGGACCAGTTGGGGTGCTTGCAGGCCTGAGCCGGCGTGACGTCCCTCAACATGTCCAGGGTATGATTGCGGAACGGCCCGCCAGAGGCAGTCAGCAGGATACGGCGCACGCCAGCGCCGGGAAGATCCCGCACCCGCTCAGCCGGCAGGCATTGAAAAATCGCGTTGTGTTCGGAGTCAATGGGCAGCAACAGCGCACCGGACTGGGCCACGGCGTCCATAAACAGCTGCCCGGACATGACCAGGGCTTCCTTGTTGGCCAGCAGTACCCGTTTGCCAGCCTTGACCGCCGCCAGTGTAGGTATCAGCCCCGCGGCTCCCACAATGGCCGCCATGACGGTGTCGGCCTCAGTCGCTGCCGCCACTTCCACCAGCCCGGTCTCACCGGCCAGTACCGTCGTGCCTGGCAGGTCAGTGAGCGTCTCCGCCAGCCGCGTTGCGGCATCAGCGTCGGCCATCACTGCCACTGCCGGATTGAACTCCCGGCACAGTGCGGCCATTTCCTCAACATTGGTGGCGGCAGTCAGGGCATAAACCGAAAACCGGTCCGGATGACGACGAACCACATCCAGCGTAATCAGGCCGATGGAGCCGGTAGCCCCCAGCAGAGTCAAACGACGTTTTGCGCTGGCCGCGATCACAGCGTTACTCCCACCGACAACCAGCCCATCAGGGTAATGATCAGAGCGAACACCGGAATCGCTGCAGTAAGACTGTCAATGCGATCCATAATCCCGCCATGACCCGGCAACAGCTGACTGCTGTCCTTGATGCCCGAGCTACGCTTGAACATGCTCTCGGTGAGGTCACCGATCACCGAGATCAACACCACCACCGCTGCACCCAGCAGCGCTAGCACCAGCTCTCGCACCGACCAGCCGCGGTAAATGCCGACCGCCAGCGTGATCAGCAGACTGGTCAACAGGCCACCTATCAGCCCCTCCCAGCTCTTGCCAGGACTGACCTGCGGTGCAAGCTTGCGCTTGCCGAACGTCTTGCCGGAGAAATACGCCCCGATATCCG
>JAJUHY010000195.1 GCA_029265735.1 Marinobacter segnicrescens
GATCTCGCTCTTGCCGTCTACCACGATAGGCCGGCTGCTGAGGGTGTGGGGGAACATGGGCACCAGCACGACCGCATCAAGTTTGGGGTGCATGATCGGCCCCCCCGCAGAGAGGGAGTATGCTGTTGAGCCGGTGGGCGTGGATACGATCAGGCCATCCGAACGCTGACTGTACACAAAATGACCATCAATATACAGTTCAAAGCCGATCATCCGGGTGGACTTGCCCGGGTGCAGCACCACATCATTGAGGGCGCTGCCGAATCCCATGGGCTGTCCGTCCCGCTCCAGGTTGCCGTCCAGCAGGAAGCGGCTCTCCTCAATATAGTCGCCCTGCAGGACCTCGCCGAGACGCTCTTCCAGATCCGACGGGGAAATATCCGTCAGAAAGCCCAGTCGTCCGCGGTTAACACCCAGCAGCGGAATCTTTGACTTGGCGAGCTCCCGGGCAGCGCCAAGCATACTGCCATCACCACCGACCACAATGACCAGATCGCAGATTTCACCCAGAAGTTTCTTGCTGGCGACCTGAAGTCCGTGGCCCGGCAACATGCCCGCAGTATCCTGTTCGAGGATGACCTGGTAGTTCTCCCGAAGCAGATAGCTGCGGAGGGCCCGCAACGTCTCTACGACCTTGACGCTGCCCATGCGGCCGATAACACCGATATTCCTGAATTGATCCATTCAATCTCTCAGTCTGGTCAGTGGCAGAGTTACCCCGGAACAGAGCCCTAGCCTGATCAGGAGTGCTCCACCATCTTAGCGAATAACGCCGGGATACTGAAAATGATTGTCTGCAGGGCTGGCAGTTCAGGGCTCGCCATGGGCTTCACACCGGTCATGGGTGCCAGGCTCGAATTGCGGTGGCTGGCCGATACGCATCACCGGACGCCCGCACACTGCTCCCTCAACCCCGTCAGGGGCGCGGCACACCGGATTTTCGTAGTGGTCCAGCCAGTAACGGTAGTCAGGTTCAGACAGGCCACACTTCTCCGCAGCATAGGCCACCGGGTTGCTGAAATAGCGTTGCAGCTGGTTGAACGGTAACGTCAGGTGCCCCACTCCCGGGTGATAACCAACGAGAAACACTTTCTGCGCCTGTAGCTGTTGAATCAGGCTGCCCTCATCGGTCACATCCTGTTGAGCTTTTTGCAAAGCAGCCTCCAGTTGCCGGTTTATCCGCACCTGGTTATCCAGTTCTCTTTGCTTGCGGTCCAGCTGTTCATGCAACAGCACGACTTCCGCCTGGGCGGCCTCTTCCAGGCCCGTTGGCGGTTCCGCTATCAAGGCCTGAATTTCCTCCAGCTGCCGACGCAGCTCGGTCACCTGGAGGTCACGCCGTTCCAGTCGCTTGCGCAGCTTATTCGCTTCCAGCCGGCTGTGCTCCAGTTGTCGCTCCAGCTCAGACTGCTCTTCCTGCCAGGCCCGGCGCTCAAGCCGGTGCTCCCGCTGAACCGTGGCAAGGGAGTCCTGATGAGCACTCTGCAGGGTTTTGATGCGCAAACGCTGCTCGCGGATGATATGAGCCAGCCGGTTACGCTGGGCTGCGGCTTCCCTGGCAGCGATTTCTGCATCGGGTTTGCCAAGTTCGGTCCGCAGCACAGGAATGTGGTCGTTGCTGGCGACACTCTTGCGCTGGTATTTAAGATGATTGGCGGCAACCGCCTTGCGGATGGACTGAAAGTGGTTGGAGCCCGGGGTCATATCCGGGTCCCACAGCTCCGGACGGAAGCGTTTGTCAGGGCACAGGCTGCGACAGACCAGCCGGATCGGCCCGGCCCCCATATCGGGGCCCGCAGAGCCCTGGCGGACCAGGGTCTCTACCGGAATATTCCAGTGACTGTCCGCACGGCCTTCCTCATCAAAATAGATACGGAAGAACACCAACCCGCGCACCAGCAGATCGTCCCCAATCTGTACAAACACCGCCCGCACGTCGGTATCCGCAAGATCGGACAGACCAACGTAACCGTCAAGGAAGGCGTCGAACTCGGTAGCCCGCATCTGCCGCGCTACGTTGATGCCATCCATCAGAAAGACTGCAGCGTATCCATTATCTGATGGATCGGCTAAGGCCATTCAACGCCTCCGCAGGAAATACCTGAGTTACCACTCATGCCAACTCTTATCTCGTCATGAATCTCTAGCTAAAGGTCCAGTGTGCAGGGCACTGACGATTTAAGCCAGATGCCAGCGCCCTCCCGTCGGAGCGCTGTGATTTTTTGTGACTGAGTGCCGCCCCACCCTGACGGAGCGGCACCTGGTTAAAGGGTCGCAGCCAGGCGCGAACCCTGGTCAATGGCCCGCTTGGCGTCCAGTTCCGCAGCCACATCAGCACCGCCGATGAGGTGGACGGACTGGCCGGTGGCTTCCAGACCAGCCTGCAGCTCGCGCAAAGGCTCCTGGCCGGCGCAGATCACTACGGTATCCACCGGCAGCACCCTGTTCTCTTCAGTACCGTCCTTGCCAGCGACGGTAATGTGCAGACCTTCGTCGTCAATACGGTGGTAGGTGACGCCAGGTACCATGTGGACACCTTTCATCTTCAACGCAGACCGGTGAATCCAGCCGGTGGTTTTCCCCAGCCCCTTGCCCACCCGGGATGCCTTGCGCTGGAGCAGCCAGACTTCCCGGGCCGGCGGGGTAACAGCAGGCTCAACCCCTTCAACACCGCCCGGATGGCTGACGGTCAGGTCCACCCCCCACTCTTTCATAAACGCCTGCTTATCCAGGGATACCGACGGCCCCTGATGAACCAGGAACTCTGATACATCAAAGCCAATACCGCCGGCCCCGACCACAGCCACCCGCTTGCCAACGGGCTTTCGGCCCAGAATGGCATCGATATAGCCGACCACTTTCGGATGGTCGATGCCATCGATATCCGGTGTCCGAGGCAACACGCCGGTCGCCAGAATCACTTCGTCAAACTGGCCGGCCAGCATTGGCACGTCCGCCTTGACTCCAAGCCGGAGGTCTACCCCGAGTTTTTGGAGCATGACGCCATAATATCGGAGCGTCTCATGAAATTCTTCCTTGCCAGGTATGCGCTTGGCAAGGTTGAACTGACCACCGATTTCGCTGGCAGCTTCAAACACTGTCACCCGGTGACCCCGCTGAGCCGCCACCGTGGCAAAAGCCAGGCCGGCCGGCCCGGCGCCTACTACAGCAATGGTCTTTGACGGCTCGGCCAGGTCATAGTTCAACTCGGTTTCATAGCAGGCACGAGGGTTAACCAGGCAACTGGTCAGCTTGCCGGCGAAGGTGTGGTCCAGGCAAGCCTGATTACAGCCGATGCAGGTGTTGATTTCCTCTGCCCGGTCTTCTGCCGCCTTCAGCACCAGCTCGGCGTCAGCAAGGAAAGGTCGTGCCATGGACACCATGTCCGCCTCACCGGATGTCAGCACCTGTTCAGCAACATCGGGCATGTTGATACGGTTGGTGGTCACCAGTGGAATTGACACTTCACGCTTCATGCGGGCAGTGACTTCGGTGAAGGCAGCCCGTGGCACCGAGGTGGCAATGGTTGGCACCCGGGCCTCGTGCCAGCCGATACCGGTGTTGATGATGGTAGCGCCTGCCTTTTCAATCTCTTTGGCGAGCTGCACTATCTCATCCCAGGTACTGCCTTCCTCCACTAGGTCCAGCATGGACAGCCGGTAGATAATGATGAAGGCTGGCCCCACCTGTTCGCGCACGCGGCGAACAATCTCTATGGGCAACCGGATACGGTTCTCATAGCTGCCGCCCCAGCGGTCGGTGCGCTTGTTGGTGCGCTCCACAATAAACTGATTGATGAAGTACCCTTCGGAGCCCATGATTTCCACACCATCGTAGCCCGCGCGCTGAGCCAGTACGGATGCCGTGACATAGTCATTGATCTGCTTTTCGATACCAGCGTCGTCAAGCTCGTTGGGGACAAACGGATTGATGGGCGCCTGAATGGCCGAGGGTGCGACCAGTTTCGGGTGGTAAGCGTAGCGACCGGCGTGGAGGATCTGCATGCAGATCTTGCCGTCGGCCTCGTGAACCGCCTGTGTGATGACCTTGTGCTGATCAGACTCTTCTTCCGTCGTCATCTTTGCGGCGCCAGGCCCTACCGAGCCTTCCACGTTAGGCCCGATACCGCCGGTGACGATAAGGCCTACGCCTCCCCGTGCGCGCTCAGCGTAGAATGCGGCCAGTCGTGCAAAGCCGTTTGGACGCTCCTCCAACCCAAGATGCATGGACCCCATCAGGGTACGGTTGCGCAGCGTCGTAAACCCCAGATCCAGAGGTGCCAGCAGGTTCGGATATCGGGCATGGCCCGGATTTGAAACGGTCGTCATATAGGGTCTCTCGTTTTTTCTATAACATCTGTCGTCAGATCAGGCGGATTCTCGCCCGATGCCGCTCGCCTAAAGTAAGGTTTCGCCCTCAGGAGCTCAAGCGAAAGAGAAACAGACGGGATTTACAGGATCAGCAAGACCGCACAGAGCGTGCTGAAGATCAGTAAGACGAGAGGTTATTAAAAGCGACCAGGAACGACCTGAAGAGAAAAAAGTGGCGGAGCGGACGGGGCTCGAACCCGCGACCCCCGGCGTGACAGGCCGGTATTCTAAC
>JAJUHY010000243.1 GCA_029265735.1 Marinobacter segnicrescens
GAACGGGCACAGCCAGCCGCAGTAAACCGCCCGGCCCCAGAGCAGGATGATGCCGGCCACCACCGCCCAGAGCACGAACATGATCGGGTCGATGAGGAAGGTTTCCCAGGTGAAGCCGCTGAACAGGCTGTGAACAAAAGTCAGCACGTTAACCACCGACAGCTGCCCCAGCGCGTACCAGCCGATAAACACCAGCGTATAGGTAAGGAAGGCATGTCGGATCCAGCGGGTTACCTTCGGTTTTTTCACCAGCCAGTCCTGGAAGAACAGGATGAACAGCAGGAACCCGAGACCAATGCCCAGCACCACCACCTGGAACCGCTTCTGATACCAGACCTGCACCCACATGGGCTGGGTTTCGAGCCATTCCTCCTGGGTGATTTCCACCTCGGGCCGGGTGAAGTACTGCTCCGGCAGCTGGTAGTTCATCGGGAACACCTGGAACTCGCTGTCCAGCGGCCCGGTCTGACGTTTGACGGTCAGCGCCAGCGTCCAGTCAGTGCCCGGATCGAACCGGTATTGCTGGCGAATCACGAATATCGACATCTCCCGGAACTCCGGCATGCCGGCGGCGTAGACATCACTCAGCCGGTAGTGGTCCAGGTCCCGGAAGTTGAAACTGATGCCAAACTGGCTGATAAGAATCCGGTCGAAGATATCGCCGCGCACATACCCGGAGCCCTTGAAGGAATAGTCACCATTGGCCATCACGGCGATGGCGTGCTCACCTTCCTGCAGGCCATCCATGACTCTCTGGTACTGGGCGTCGCCCAGCAGACTCCGTCCAATGGACGGTGCATTCAGATAACCCGCATACAGATCAATAAACGGCTCATCCCGGCGCTCCGGCGCTGCGGTTTCAACGCCCTCGGCCTCGGTGCCGATAAAAGAGTCGTCCACCTGGCCGCGGGTCAGCAACAGTCGGCGGATTGAGCCGTCCCCGGTCAGCTCCTGCCAGCTCTTGCGCTCGAACTGGTCAGTGTTCACGATGGCTTCCGGCGGACGGATGAGACCACCGGCCTCCACCATCCCCAGTTCAGCCCCTACCCGCCGGGCGCTGTTGGTGATGACTTCGTTGATCACCATGACGGTTACCGTAGCTCCGGACAGGCCATCCACAGACACCCGGGTCGCCGATGACTTGCCGCCGACGGTGACCCGCTGGTCGACCGCCAGACCGGTGTACTGATCGGTAAACTCGTGCATTTTCGCTTCGGGGATACCCACCAGCAGAATGGGCTCGTCGTGGTGAACAACCCGCGTGGCGCGGATCTCGCCTTCGGTGTCGATGACTACCGTCGCGTCGAGGGGTTTGCCGGAGTATGCTGGGGTCTGGATGAAGTCCAGGGTCTGGTAGGTGTAGCCGAGCAGCTCCTCGCCGGCATACAAAGCCTTGATGGCCCGGTTGTCTTCCAGTTGGCGGACTTCATCCGCTTCCGGGAACGCGGCGGTAATGACTTCCCGGGCCTTGATGGGCTCGTAGGAACCCAGCGGCGCGGCAGCGGCTCCGGTCGTTGTCAGAGCCAGAAATAAAATGATAGCGAATACCCACCGTATAACCCCGAGTCCCCGATCTGACACATTGCCTCCGGCATTGATAGCCCGCTAAAGATGTTTCTTAAAACTATGTTATCCATTAACGCGGTTGGGGAAATTGATATTATTCAAGTCCCCTGGATAACCGTTACCACTAGTACAGGTTCCGGCCTTTTTCAAAAAGCGGACCTCTGACGTCCCTCAGTTAAGGGCCACTGCCTGACCCTCCCGGTCCAGGGGCAGATAGCCGCCCACGTGCCCCATCCGGACGGACTCCACCATCATCGTAAGTGGCTGCTGCGCCTCGTCTGATGATGGCTCTATTCCGCCGCGCCCGGCCATGGCAGCGATAAACACCACGTCCCAGGACTGGCCAGTTTGAGCAGACTCATCCAACAGAACCGAGAAATCACTGACCTCTGCCGGTGCTTTATCCACACAGATCACCGGCGTCAGCGCACCACCCTCGCCGCGCTCGAACGCGGCTTTTTCCTCATCGCTGGCCTCATCGGGCAGTTCCGCGCGGCAGAATACGAAAAGCAGACGCTGGGGCTCCGGTTGTTCGCGAACCGCCTGCATCAGGTCGGAGTAGCTGGCAATCATGGCAATTCCTCGTAAATCAGACGCTGGGCAAACCAGCCCTCGAAACAGGGTTTACTGACTGATCTGTATCAGGCGCATCGGATCCGGGATAAACAGCCGGCTGCGATTCACCCGCAACAGTCCGTTACCCTTGAGATCCGCCAGGATGCGTGAGAAGGTCTCTGGCTGCATGGCCAGGCGGGACGCTACCAGGCACTTGGGCAGCGGCAGCTCCACCTCACCGCCCTCGCAGCGGGCCTGTTCCGGCAGCAGGTCGATCAGATAGCGGATCAGCCGGTCACGGGCGCTCTGTACCGTCATGATTTCCAGATCGTGAAATCGGCTGACGGCCCGCCTCGCATAGTGCTGAAGCGCGGCCCGGGCATAGGAGGGCTCGCGGTCAATGAGCTCCTGGTAGATGTCTACCGGAATCATAAGCACTTCACTGTTCTTCAGGGCTTCCGCATAACAGGCGTATCGACGGGGCTCGGCATAAATCATCACTTCCGCGAAACAGTCACCGGGTTGAAGGCTGTCGAGGGTACGGTCTACACCGGACGCATCGAGGCGATACAGGCGCAAACGGCCGGAGAGTACAAAGAAGAAATGATGGGCGGGCATGTCCTGGCGGTAGAGCAACTGGTGATGCCCCAGCCGGACTCTCCGGGAATGGTGCAGAACATGATCCAGGTCGCACTTTTCCAGGCTCGAGAATAGCGGATGGTCCCTCAGGGCCCCCAACCCGCTCTCTTCCCCGAACGGCTTGTTGGCTGCAACCATGACCGGTTTCTCGTAGCGCTTGTCGGCAGTTTGTGGGAGTGCCATGACTGAACCCCTCCATATATGCATTTAAGATCATGCTTAAGATGGTAGAGGGAGGGGTTGCTAAAAGCTGTCCCCCGATAGGGGTATCCGGACGATAATTGAGGAGTAATTGATTTACCTCAAAAGATCCGCCGGATTACTGCATAAGCGGCGAATCCGGCAGTTCAAGATCCACACCTTCTACCCGCGTTTCAGCGGCCAGCACTTGAAGATATTGACGGAATGCCCGGCGGGTGACGCTTTCACTGAGGTACTGGCGGATCTGGGGTTTGACGTACTCGTAAGGGAGCTGCTCACCATCAATGCGCTGATCAATGCGCACAATGTGCCAACCATAACGACTTTCAATCAGTTCCGGATGCAGGCCCTCCTGCAGGTTCAGTACCGGGCGCTCGAACTCTTCCACGGTCTGGCCCTTGCTGATCTGACCCAGACCGCCGCCCTGATGGCGGGATTCACAGGCGGAATATTCTTTGGCCATGGCCGCAAACTGCGACCGGCCATCAAGCAGAGACGACAGGATCTGCATGCCCGCTTCTTCCTGGCGGATGCGTTCCGCGACATCATCCGGGGCCGCCGCCAGCAGGATATGACTGACCGCCATCAAAGTCGGACTGCAGAAGCGGCCCGGATTGGCCGCGTAGAAGCGCTCGCAATCCTGCTCATCGGGTTCCGGCACGCTGAGTTCCAGCTCAAGCAGCCGTGCGATCCGGCCTTCCTCGTTGTCGATGTGGTCCAGGGCCAACTGGCTGGCCTGCCGCAACAGCAGTTCCCGGATCACGAGGCTTTTTGCCGCGTTATGCCAGGCCTCCGCCAGCTCTTCAGCGGGGTGATGCTGCATCTCGCGGGCAATTTCGTCTTCTTGGATCAGGGTGTCACCCACGTAGACCGCTGGAAACTGGTTTCGGGGTTTACCGGCTTCGGCGACAGGAATCAGCTGCATGGTAGGACCTTACCCGTTGGCTCTGTTTATTCCCTTGCAGTTAAACAGGATACGGGCAGGAAAACCCTTCC
>JAJUHY010000047.1 GCA_029265735.1 Marinobacter segnicrescens
ATTTACCTACCCACATACCTCGCGCCGCTGCGTCTTCACCTACTTACGCTCAAACAAATCAACCAACTAAAAACCAAGCGCAGGATCTCGACGCTGCAGACCGGGCTCTTTTCGAACAGCTATCCAACGCGATGGAGACGGGCCTGTTCAAAAATAATAATCTGGATCTGAGGAATTTAGCTCAAACTTGCAGTGTATCTACACACCAAGCCTCAGCAGCCATTAACCGGTGCTCCGGCTCTAATTTTTACGAATGGGTCAACCGCTATCGCATTGACGCTGCGTGCGAGGCTTTAACAGAGACTACTAAGACAGTGTCGAGCATCTGTTACGAGGTTGGATTCAATTCAAAATCGACTTTCAACACCGCTTTTCGAAAACAAGTTGGCTGCACGCCCACTGAATACCGAAAAAAGCATCGTTAGCTCTTCATCTTTGCCAAACGGCCAACAACTTTGAACAGAGGAATCAATTCACGCTGACGACTCATTTCTCTCGCAGCGCGTGCTAGCATCTCGCAGCATCAGTCCATAAGACCTCAGGGAACGTTCTATTATGCTGCGCTGTATGTCATACAAACTGACATTATCAATTCTTATCTGCGGAAATCTATGGGCCTCAGGCGTTTCCGCCAGCCAGAATGTCACTCAAACTGCGCAGCAGGCTATTTCTTTTAGTCCAGATGTTCAGAACAGCTGGTACAACTTTCTGAAAACCGGCGACGATATTGATTCGGCCAGAGGTGGATACAAGCCTACCCTGGATTTTCACGCCAATTATGGCCGGGAAATTCGAACCGGCTCCGGCTGGAGTTCCGGTACAGAAAGTCCGTTCAATGGCGGAAGAGCGGAGCTCTCGTTTGTTCAAATGCTCTATGATGGATTCCAGACAACGGGTTATGTTGAGTCCGCTGAAGGACAACAGCTTGTTAGTTATTTTCAGATGTTGAGCCAGATTCAGAACACGGCATTGGACGCCTACGCAGCCCATCTGGACGTAGTGCGAAACCGTCAATTAGTGTCGCTGGCGGAGGACAACCTGGATCAGCATCAGCGGGTTTACCGCCAGGTGCAACGTAGCAGCGGTGCCGGAGTTACGAATGCAGCTGATCTGGACCAGATTACAGGTCGCCTGTCGTTGGCTCAGGCTAACCTGATCACCGCAAAGAATGAGCTTCGCAAGGTAGAGAGCCGTTACTTGCGAGTCGTCGGCTCAGATGCTCCGGTTGACCTGTCAGTGCCAGATACCATGACATTGCCACCCTCCTCGAATGATGCAGAAAAAGAAGCGCTTAAAGCGAACCCAGAATTCCTCGGCGCGCTGTATAACATTCAAGCATCAGAGGCTGCAGTCGAAGCCAGCAAGTCCGGCTATCACCCTCAGGTTAACCTGACAGCCCGCTATGGCAGTCAAGATTACGACGACCGGGGACTGGACAACAGTCGGACAGATGGCCGAATTGCGATCGAGTTCCACTACAACCTTTACAACGGCGGCCGCGACAAAGCTGCCATTCGAAAAGCCTATAACGAGGTGAACCGGAGTAAGGCTGAGCGCGACAGTGTGTGCTATAGCCTGCGTCAAAATGTGCAAGTTGCCTTTGACGACACCCGTCGCGTAAGCGAACAGATTCCTGTTTTGCGCCAGCATCAGCAGTCGTCTGATCGGGTACGAAGAGCCTACCAGGAACAGTTCCTCATAGGCCGACGCTCACTGATGGACGTTCTGGACTCAGAGAATGAGCATTTTCAGGCCAGCCGGGCCCTCATTAACGCCCAGTATGATCAGTTAATCGCCACCGCCCGCACAAAAGCGGCTATGGGCACCCTGCTCCCATCTCTGGGCGTGGTTCGCAAAGACCTACCCTCTTTGTCCGACCTGGACGATAACCCGGTTGTTGTAGATCCCGATACCGCGTGCCCTCAGGGTTACGCAGCCAATTCCTTCCAGTACTGAGTCAGCGGGGATTGATGCTGCTTGAATGCCTCCTGATACTGTGCAGGTTTCATGACCGGCCGCTGACGGCAACTGCAGCACTTCAGGGGCTGCCGCTCGTGGACGGGCAGCTTACGCCTTCAGTTTTCTCACGGGCCGCAAAGCGAGCCGGGCTCAGCTCAAAAGTTGTTAACACCCCGCTGAACAATCTGAATAGGCATCTTATGCCAGCGGTTCTCCTTCTTAAGGAGAATCGTGCCTGCGTGCTTACGAAGCTGAATGTGGATTCTGGTACGGCGAGCGTAATCTGGCCAGAACTTCCAGACAGCGAACAGGTTATATCGCTGGATGAGTTAGATACGCTCTACTCTGGTTACGTAATCTACGCTCGTCCGGAATTCCAGTTTGATGAGCGCACATCAGAGATATCCCGCAACCGATCCGGCCACTGGTTCTGGAGCGTCATTGCTGAGAACCGAGGGCTGTATCGCGACATACTGATTGCCGCCGTACTGATCAACCTGTTTGCCTTGGCAATGCCGCTTTTCGTGATGAACGTTTATGATCGCGTGGTTCCCAACCATGCCACGGAGTCGCTGTGGGTGCTGGCGATAGGCGTTCTGGTGGTGCTTTGCGCCGACCTGGTGCTGCGGGTTATGCGTAGCTGGTTTGTTGACCTGGCGGCCAGCCGGGCCGATGTCAGAATTTCGTCCCACATCATGGAGCATCTGTTAAACCTCGGACTGAAGCATCGACCGGCTTCCGTAGGCTCGTTCGCCAACAATGTTCAATCCTTCGAATCAGTTCGGGCGTTTATGGGCTCGATGACGGTCATCGCGCTGGTCGATCTACCGTTTGTTCTTCTGTTCGCCCTCATTATTACGCTGATCTCCTGGCCCCTTGTTCTTCCAATCCTTATTGGCGGGCTAATCCTCCTGTTTTATGCACTCTCTGTGCAGCATCAACTACACAGCCTTTCGGAGCGATCTATGCAAGCGGGTGCCATGCGCAACGGCATTCTGGTAGAGAGTCTGAACAACCTGGAAACAGTTAAAAGCTTCAGTTCCGAAAGCCGGATTCAGCTGATCTGGGAAAAAACCTCGATATTCCTGGCCCGCACCGCCGCCCAGACCCGCTTGCTGGCTTCATCCATTAGTTCCGGTGCTGCATGGGTTCAGCATACAGTTGGAGTCATTGTGATTATTGGCGGTGTGTACCAGATTATTGAAGGCAACCTAAGCCAGGGCGGCCTGATCGCCGCCTACATGCTGTCTTCGCGGGCGATGGCCCCCATCAGTCAGGCAGCGGGGTTACTTGGCCAATATCACAGCGCGTCTACTGCCATGGCCTCCCTTAACGAAATCATGGCGTTGCCGGGAGAGCATCGCAAAGACACCTCAGATGCAGATCTCCCGCCCTTGCGCGGCGCTTTCGAATTTCGAAACGTCAGCTTTACCTATCCAGGCAGCGAACAGCAGTCCCTGCTGGACGTCAGCTTCAGCATCAGCCCTGGAGAGAAAGTCGCCATTCTGGGGCGCAACGGCTCCGGCAAGTCCACCATCGAGAAACTGATGCTGGGGCTGTTTACTCCAGATACCGGTACCTTGTCGGTTGATGGTCTGGATATCAGGCAATATGCCCCGTCAGAGCTACGCCGCCAGATCGGCTATGTTCCTCAGGACATTGCGCTGTTTTATGGTTCCCTTAAAGACAACATATCCCTCAGCCGGCACAACATCTCGGATCAGCAGATTCTGGAGGCAGCCCGTGTCGCGGCGCTGGGGGAACTGGTCGGCCAGCATCCCCATGGCTTGGGTCTGCAGGTAGGCGAAGGCGGTAAACAGCTGTCCGGCGGACAGCGCCAGGCCGTAGCCATTGCCAGGGCGCTGGTTAGTAACCCGCCCGTGTTGGTACTGGATGAACCCACGGGTGCCCTGGATTCCAACAGCGAAGCCACTATTAAAGCGAACCTCGAAAAAGCCTCCAGAGACAAAACACTGGTGCTGGTTACCCACAAAACCACCCTGCTCGATTTGGTTGACCGGATTATCGTAATCGACCAAGGCACAGTGGTGGCTGATGGCGAAAAGGGCGGGGTGCTCGCAGCCTTGAAAGCTGGCAAGATCGGAAGTCGCAAAAAATGAAGGGCCGTCCCGAAGAGAAGAGTTTCGAGAAGGTCGGCCAGCTTAGCAAGCTGGGCAAACCGGGATCCGGAGTAGTCGAACGGGCATTTCGTAGGTGGTTACAGCCGAATAGCGACCAAGACTGGGTAACAGATGCGGAATGGGCCAAAATTCAACAGGAACCCGGAAAAGCAAGGGCTCTTCTGTACACTTCTGCAATTACTCTTGTCGTCCTTATCGTGTGGGCTGCCAACGCGCCACTGGATGAACTCGCCCGCGGTGATGGCAAGGTTATCCCCTCCCAGAGACTTCAGGTTATTCAATCCATTGATGGCGGTATCGTGCAGGAGATCGCTGTACGGGAAGGCGATATCGTCCAGCCAGGACAAACAATAGTCCGGCTAGACCGCACACGTTTCCTCTCCTCGCTCGGCGAAAACCGGGCGGAGTACTTGGCGATCAGCGCGGAAGTCAGCCGACTGGAGGCCTTAACCAGTGACGAACCCCTGATATTCGACGAGGAGGTTCTTGAAAAGGCCCCGGAAATCGCTATGCATGAGCGAATCCTGTTTAAAACCAGTCAGGACGAATTGCAACAGCTCGTCGACATTCAGCGGGAGCAACTGGAACAACGCCAGCAAGATCGGAATGAAGCGCGGGCCAGCTTGGAACAATACTCCCGCATACTTTCCCTGAGCAGCCGAGAGCTTGAAGTGACGCGCCCCCTGGTAGAATCCGGCGCAGTGTCAGAGGTAGACATCATCCGGCTTGAGCGTGACGTATCCAATGCCCGCGGCGAAGTCGAGCGTGCCCGGGCCGCTATTGCCCGCTCTGAGTCAGCCATTTCCGAGGCTCGATCAAAGATCGAAGAAGCCCGTCTGAGAATGACCAACAAATGGCGCAGTCAACTGTCCGAATCCAGTGCCAGATTGACCGCATTGCAGCAGGCCCGCAGCGGACTGGCAGACCGGGTGTTTCAAACCGAGATCCGCTCGCCAGTGCATGGCACTATCCAACGACTAAAAACCAACACGGTCGGGGGTGTAGTAACGCCGGGCAGCGATGTGGTCGAAATTATTCCGATGGATGATCAACTCATTATCGAAGCCAGGATACCTCCTCAAGACATTGCTTTTATCCACCCCGGCCAAAAGGCCATGATTAAGTTTACCGCCTACGATTTTGCCATTTACGGTGGCCTTGATGCGCATGTAGAACACATCAGCGCTGACACCATCACCGACGAAAAAGACAACACCTATTATCAGGTGCGCCTGAAGACCGTGGCATCAGGATTTGACGAAGAGTTACCCATCATTCCAGGCATGACCACCCAAGTGGATATTATTACCGGCCAAAAGACGGTACTGCAGTATCTACTTAAGCCGGTTCTTCGGGCGACCAGCCAGGCCTTCAGCGAACGCTGAAAGCCTGGCTGGTCTATCAGATCATCATTATTCGATATTGACCTGTACCGATTCCATCACCTTCAGAACGGCATCCTGCCCGTCCACTGAGCCTGTGTAGCTGGTATAGCCAGCTGAGGTATCGCCTCGTACCCAGTCACCTACCAGCGAAAGCTGGTCTTCTGAATCTCCAAGGATACTGAGCTCGTTACCATCATCGGAAATGGACAGAACATCCTCAATGCTCAAAGCTGAGATACTATCGGCGCCCCTGCCGACCATGTCCACTGACTCGATATTGTTTAGATTCGCAGCGAGCTCGGTACCATCCAGACTCTCGCCGAAGCGCAGCTGGATGGTGTCGTCACCACCGCGACCATTGATTGCCTGGCCGGTCCAGAGCAGCTCGTCAGCGCCCGACGTACCAAACTGGGCGGTGATGTTGGTGGTAACCGCAACCCCATCCCAGTCATCGTCAGTACCGTGCGTCCAATCCGATGGATCGACGCCGGCAACAGGCTGGCCTGTGCTTTCATCATACTCCTCGGTCCGCGCACGCACCTGCAGGTTGTTGATATCACCCGCTGCCTGGACGAAGCCCAGTTGGTCTATCTCATCCTGGGTAAGGCCAGTGATGGTGTAGACATCGTTCACCTCATTGTACTCGACCCGGTCCATGATCAGGTTTCCACCGATATAGATGGCAGCGTGCTCACCCAGCCCTTTGAGCTCAACCGTTGCCCGCTCTACCGACTCATCCGTGGTGCCGGCCTGGCGCAGGTCCTCGAAGCGGGCATTGAGGTTGAGACCGATGATCTCCCCTTCCCTGCCGAAGCTCGGCGTCGGGTTGATGACAAGTCCATTGGCCACCGGGTTCACCTCCAGGTTGAAGGTACGGGTATCCGTCGCACTGTCGGAGCGACTGCCTTCGCCACTGATGACCGTCAACTCCAGATCCTCAAGGGTACCACTCCAGTTCTTCGGTGGCAGGATGGCGATGTATGGCGGCAGGTTGCCATCGGCGCCCGGCTCCAGCAGCCAGGTATTGGTTCCCGAGCCACCGGCGTTATTGGCCATCTCCGCCAGAGTTGCCGAAGCGGCATCCTCACCCACGAAGACCAGGAAGTCATTGGGCAGGTTCTTCAGCAGGATGGCAGTGATACTTTCCGAACCATCATCATCCACCAGCCCGTTGTCCGTGATATTCAACCGGATGGCATGCTCCTTATCCGCTGCTACTGGCGCTTCATCCCCGCTACTGGTGTTGACGTCGAAGTCATAGCCATTGTTGATCGGGTTGACATCACCCTGCTGGGATACCGTGGTCTCAAGCAAGCCGGCAGCCCCGTTTTCCTGCCCGGTGACACTGGCCTCCAGGCTGATACTGCCACTGACGTAAGGACCGAATGGCACATAGGTCAGGTTGATGGGAGTACCGGGTGTCACATTCTCGATAATGTAACGTCCGTCGGGAGCCGGAATCAGTGGATTGCCGGATGCATCCAGTAACGTACCGCCACCGGCACTCATCCCCGACTCGTCCAGCTCCAGGTACAGGTTGCCGTCGATCAGCTCCCAGTCGGGATCATCCGACGGGTTGCTGACATTGATGCTGATGGCCAGGTCATTACCCTCATCCACCGCTGGCATATCAATACTGATGGCAGCGTCATCGGTGACCGGTATCACCGTCTGATCAACCGCCAGCTCTGCCTGGGCCCGGCCACCTGTGGGCGTATGGGTAGTCAGCGTGGCGTTATATTCAAATGACCCTTTATTGCTGTTCCAGTCCAATGGTGGGGTCACCGTTATGCTACTCAGCAGAGACTGCAGTTCAGCGTCGCCCCCTTGCCCGGACACACTCCACACCTCCTCGCCATTAACCATGGTGCGGGTCATGCCGGTCACCTGGGTACCTGGCGGCAGGTCAGTCAAGGTGATGGTGAAGCCACTGTTGGTAACGCCAGTCGCATCGATTTCGGCATCAATGGCCTGGCCAAGATTAAAGGCGACATCCTCGGTCGGCTCGAAAGAGGTCTGCTCCCAGCGCTCGATAGTGGCGGGGGCTTCTGGATCACCCTCGGCGAAGTTGGTGGTCAGCCCCACCTCCGTACTGGCACGGGACTCCGCACCGTTACCGGCATCCTCGGTCACCACGGTGACCCTGATCTGGTGATCGTCCAGCCCACCAGCCCGACCATGCACCTGCAGCGCGATACTGGTCGTCAACAAGCCGTTAAAGCTGCCGCCAGAGGGTATCAGCACCCAGGTGCCATCACCGACAAAATCGACATCGTAGTCGGCCGTCCCCACGACCACCACGCCTTCCGGCACGTCTTCCAGAATGATTCGGGTCAGTTGCTCACTGCCGTCATAGTCAGCGCCGGTATTGCCGATGTTCAGCGTAATACCGGTATTGCCCGGACTGCTCAGGCTGATATCAGCAGGATCCACCAACGTCACCTGGTCGGTTATCGGGTTGACAGTCACTTCATAGGTGCCATCGAAGCCCTCACTGACATCGCTGACCGAACTGTCGAGGGCCGGGTCCCTGATCACATAGTGCACGCCAAAGCTGGCGTCACCATGCCAGTTCTCCCTGCCCTGGGCGTAGACATTGTCGATGGCCACGCCGGTCAGCTTGTACCAGCCATTGTCCAGCACAACGCTCGTGTTACCTGCATCCGCCGCCGCATCAGCAAGGGATGGCCCATTCTGGCCATAGGTCAGGTTCAGATCGCCCAGTGCGGCAAGGTCAGCGACACTGATCCATACTTCTTCCAACTCCTCATCGGTATCACCATTGCGGTGCTGGATACTGAAGTCCAGCCGGGTACTGACATCCTCATCGATGCTGGCTCCCAGGTTGATGGTCGCCTCCGGCGAGGGGCTGACCCGCAGTTCCACGCTGTGCTGTTCGGTCAGCGAGTGGTTGTCATCCTCCGTGGTGACCGAGTAGAAGTCGAAGGTCTGGCTACCGTTGAAGTTGGGCGGCGTTACCAGCCTGGCGCCAGCCATCTGCGCCTCGGTCAGCGACCATTCGCGGTCGGTACCGCTGCCTCCCATGAAAGTGGCACCCTCGATGCTGAAGCCATCCGGCAGGCCGCTGATCTTGAAGGTCAGGGTCTCGGAGCCGTCATTATCCTTCAGCTCCGCATTGACGATCAGAGCGCTCAGCATGACCCCGCCCGCCGCATCCACATCCGCCTCGGTGAAGGGATCATCACCCGTTATCGGGTCATCATAATCAATCAGATCAATGATCGCCTCGTCCGCAATCCCCTTGGGTGCGACTGTGATGGTCAGGGGATAATCACTGGAAACATCCCTGTGGATGATGGGATCCGGCGTACCACCCGGATTGGGGATATGCAGCTCGTCCACCGAACGAATAGCTATATTCAGGTCGAAAGGCTCGTTGGAATCCTGCGGCGCCCGGATCTCCATTGCACCGCCCTTGGACGGATCGAAGTCTGTGAACTCGACTTTCCAGGTACCATCCCCATTGTCGGTAATGCTGATGTTCGGCCATGCCGAGGTATCCGCATCGGACGTCATCTCCACACCGTCATACCAGAGGGTTGCTCCATCTGGAATGCCGTCGATATCCACCTCGAAGCTCTCCGACGGGTCGGATGACTTCGGGCGAATAGACAGCGGCATGCGCTCATCCTCATCGCCCTCTACCCGCGCCGTGACGGTGGCGGTGACGGTATCGGCCTTGGGTGCAATCAGGATATTGGTCAGGGTCGCGTCACCGCTGACCTGCACATCAGCACGACTTTCATCGCCGGGATAGTCTTCGTCGTAGTCCACGGTCTTGGCCTGGACCTTGATCTCGAACATACCGGAGAAGTG
>JAJUHY010000350.1 GCA_029265735.1 Marinobacter segnicrescens
ATTCTTATCGCCAACGTACGGCCGGTATTCGACCTGCTGCAACTGGACATCGGGACGGCGAATATTGCGGAAGGGTATCTGCACGCCTTCGCCTGGGGCATACCGTTCATGCTGCTGATGGTGGCGCTCCGGGGCCTGACCGACGGGCTTGGTCATACCGGCGTCATCATGGCCTTCTCCCTGCTCAGCACGCTGATCAACCTGCCCCTTAACTGGGCGCTGATCTACGGCAAGTTCGGCCTGCCCGCCATGGGCGGCATTGGTTGTGGCTGGGCTACCGCGATTTCAAACGGCGTTGCCGCGGTGGCCATGGTGATCTACCTCAACCGAAGCAAGGCCTTTCAGCATTTCCATCTAATTGCCGAGTGGGTGAAACCGGACCCGAAAAATATCCGTTACATTCTCCGTATTGGCCTGCCCATCGGCTTTACCATCTTCGTTGAATCGAGCATGTTTTCGGTGATTGCCCTGTTCCTGGCGCCGCTGGGGCCCATCGTAGTGGCTGGCCACCAGATCGCCCTGAACGTCACGTCCCTGATGTTCATGCTGCCTCTGAGTATCGGCATGGCGCTGACCCTGCGTGTCGCCTTTCTGATGGGGGCAAACACCCCCGCCACGGCACATCTGCTGTCCCGCAGCTCGCTGATACTGGCACTGGCAACCGCGATGGTGTTTGCCTCCACCCTGTTCCTGTTCGCAGCACCTATCGCCCGCCTCTATACCGGCGACCCGGCAGTGCAGGCAGTGACCGTTCAGTTGCTCCGGTTCGCCGCCATTTTTCAGCTGGTGGATGTAATCCAGGTAAGTTGCATCAGCGCCCTGCGGGGTTACAAGGATACCCGCATCCCCATGTTCATCATGTTGCTCTCATTCTGGGGTGTCGGCATGCCCCTGGGCTATGCGCTGACGTTTACCGATGCGCTGGTGCCGGTAATGGGCGCCCCCGGCTTCTGGGTGGGAATTACCGCCGGGCTGGCGACGGCGGCACTGCTGCTGGGTATCCGCTTATTCCTCTACACCCGGACACCAGCCAGGACCTCACCGGTTTAGCGTGAAACGTCAGGCAGGCGAGGACGGCAGACCCTCGTCACAACGCTGACAGCGCAACACGTCAGCGTCGCTGGGCTCGGGCATGACCGGGGCCAGCTCTGGTTCACGACGGGTACGCCACAGGGGATATGGAATGCCGGAAAGCCGGTTCATCACAAAAGCATGGGCCAACAGGATCAGCACCCCGGCCATCAGGATCGGTAACTGAGCCGGATCCGGCATCAGGCCGAGAGAAACGATCAGGGCTGTCGCCCCTGCAGGCGGATGCGGAACCCGGAACAACACCATCAGACAACCGGTCAGTCCCAGCGACAGAGCGGCCGCACCGATGCGCGCACCGCTCACCCCTTCCATAAAAGCAGACGGCTGGTTCTGTAGCCCGAAAAGGTAGAGACTCAGCAACCCCATCAGCGCACCAACAAAATGCCCGCAAATGGTATTCCGGGGTGAAGCCGGCTCCGCCAGCGGCACATGGAACAGAATAAATGCGGTGGCCCCAAGTGACGGAAAGATGAACGCTTCCTGGGTAAGAAATGCGATAAAAGCCACCAGCGCAATACTGATACTGCCATTGATCAGGCCGAAACCGGCCATCACGGTCCTGCGGCTATAGCGAACGGCGAGGCTTTCCAGATGTAAGGCCCGCAGCACACCGCTTGTCAGCTGCCACCTTAGACGTTCGTTCCTCGCTCCCATGCTAACTCCTGTGGTCAAAAAGCGGACAATGGTAATGACTAATCTCAATGACTCCAAACACCAAATATCGATAAGTCTCATCGATCCGTCGGTAACCCCATCCGGCCGATCGGGCAAAGATTGTAAAATCTGCCTGGCGCAGCGCACGTTCGGCATGACAAACCAACGGTGGCAGTTACACTTGGAAGTCATCAGGAACGTGAGTGATCAGTCATGCCGGAGAATAACCCCGCGCCCGAAGCCGGACAGCATCTACTGCGGGTAGCGCCCGGTGTACTGGTTATCGGCAAGCCGCTACC
>JAJUHY010000263.1 GCA_029265735.1 Marinobacter segnicrescens
ACTGTTGTTGTTGGGGTAAAGCGGCAAGTGTAACCGATGAGCCCGGTTCGAGCCGAGTCTGCAAAGCAATTTCTCCAGGGGCGGGCAGGGAATCTTTTTTTAAGGGGAACTTTCTGGCGAAAGTTTGATCATAGTCTGTGCCGGCGCCAGGATGCGCCGGTGAGACTCAGGTCTCAGTACGTCGCAAACCCTGACGATTCCCGACCGGGACTTCCGGTCGGGCTTTTTTATCAGAGGTTATTCATCGGCATCCGATTCCAGCCAGGCAGAGAGTCCCTGCCGGCACTCATCCAGCCCCGTTTTATCCGTCGCTGAAAACATGATCAGATGCTGCAGGCACTGACAGTCCTTCAGCGCATTGCGAATCCCCTGCATGGCATTTTTTGCCTGTCCGAACTTGAGCTTGTCCGCTTTGGTGGCAAGAATCATCAGCGGCAGCCGATTGTGTTCACACCATTCCACCATCATCTGATCGAAGTCGGTGAGCGGATGGCGGATATCCATGACCAGAACCAGGCCGGCCAGGCTGCGCCGCTCCGTCAGATAGTGGCTCAGATGCTGTTGCCAGTCGTCTTTCATATCCCTTGAGACCTTGGCATAGCCATAACCAGGAAGATCCACCAGGCGGCAGTTTTCACGGTTCAGTGAGAAAAAATTGATCAGACGGGTACGACCCGGAGTTTTGCTGGTCCGGGCCAGTTTGCCATTGGCTGTGATACAGTTAATCGCACTGGATTTGCCGGCATTGGAGCGGCCGGCAAATGCCACTTCCCGACCGGCGTCCGGCGGACATTCGGCCAACCGGGCTGCACTCACCAGAAAACGGGCGCTGTTGAAGGAAACGGGCTTGGCTGCGTCAAGGGTCACGGGATGTTCCTGAATGGCAAAAGAGGTCGGTTAAAGGATCTGCATGACGTGAGTTGACGTAGGACAGTGTCACGGCATTTATTCATGGGCTCCTTAATGTATAATGCTACACCAAATTCAAGCCAGTGCGCAGGTCACCACTGCCAGAGAGCCCGGCATGTCCAGGTTTTTCAGTCTTGCTGGCAGCACAGAATAACGTTTCAGATGAGAGAATAGACGGAGCGAGCATGAAGAAACTGATCGCAGGTGTGGTTCTCGGCGTGGGCCTTTCCATGACAGCTTACGGCCAGGGCGATCCGGCCGCTGGCGAGGCGCAGGCCGCAGCCTGTGCTGCCTGTCACGGGCCGGCAGGTACCGCTCCGATCATGGACGCTTATCCCAAGCTGTCCGGTCTGGGCGAGACCTATCTGTATAACCAGTTGATTGCCATCAGGGATGGTGATCGGCCTATCCCCGAGATGATCGGTCAGCTTGATGGCAAGTCCGACGAAGACCTGAGTAACCTGGCAGCGTATTTCAATGCGCAGGAAATGCCTCTGGGTCAGGCAGATCCGGAACTGGCCGAGCTGGGAGCAGCGCTGTACATGGGTGGTAACCTGGCATCTGGCGTCCCCGCCTGTGCTGCATGCCACAACCCCCAGGGCAAGGGTAATGAGCCGGCAGGCTATCCCCATCTGGGGGGCCAGACTGCAGGCTATCTCGCCAAACAGCTGCGGGATTACCGGGATGCCAGTCGTGGCGGTTACAAGTCGCAGATCATGGTCGACATCGCCTCCCGTCTGACGGATGACGAAATCGAAGCACTGTCCAGCTACATTTCCGGACTGCACTGATCGATATCGCACGATCCAGCCCCATCCAGAAGCCCGCCTTGTGCGGGCTTTTGCGATTCTGGCATTCTGTCTGTTCCGTAACAGCGTCGCGACTGGATACCCTGGTAGCGCCTGAGACATAATCCAGATGAACTTTTCTACGGTCTTGCGGTCTTTCCGGAACAGCAGGCCCATCATAATCAGAATGAACTAGAGGAATCTTCATGGGAATTGTCCGACAGCTCGCCGCCGGCCTCATCGCCGCCACTCTCGCTTTCTCTGTGGCTGCGCAGGACGCCTGGCAGGAAGGCAAACATTACGAACGGCTGGCCAATGAGGTAAGCGCGTCCTCCAGCGAGGGCATCGAGGTTGTCGAGATTTTCTGGTATGGCTGTGGTTACTGCCTGGAGTTCGAGCCTTACGTGCAGGCCTGGAAAGAAGATGTAGCCGACGACATCAACTTTGTTTATCTGCCGGCGCCCATGAACCGTGCCGCAGTTGAGCATGCGAAAGCGTTTTATGCCAGTGAGGCGATCGGCGCCCGTGACAAGACCCACGACGCGTTTTTTCAGGCCCTGGCGGGGGAGCGCAAGAGCCTGAACTCTGCCTCTGACCTTGCCGACTTCGTGGCAGGGCAGGGCGTTGACCGTGAGGCCTTTCTCAAGGCTTACAACAGCTTCGGTGTGAAGGCGCAGATACAGCGTGCCATGTCCGTATTGCGCGGCGCCCAGGTCACTGGTACACCTACCATGTTAGTGGCGGGAAAATACCGCACATCGCCGGGAATGGCCGGCGGTTATGAGGAAGCTCTGGCGGTTGTCAGCTACCTTGTTGAGAAGGAGCGTGGGACAGACGCCGAATAAGAGATATCGCTGGCGTCCGGGCCGGAGATCCCGGCGCCAGCTATCAATAGAAGGTAATAATGTACAGAAGACTAAAACAGGGTTTTACAGATCGTATCGGTCGACCGGCGCCGCCCCGGGGTGCCTGCTCAGGCCTGGATCACGTTCCTGATTTTGAGCCGAATCGTCACATTCGGCTGCTGACGTTTAATATTCAGGTGGGCATCAATACCGCCTCCTACCACCACTATCTCACCCGAAGCTGGCAGCACGTGCTCCCCCACCGGGGCCGGATCCAGAATCTTAACCGTATTGCCTCACTTTTGCGCAACTACGATGTAGTTGCGTTGCAGGAGTGTGACGGTGGCAGTCTGCGCAGTGGTTATATCAACCAGGTGCAGTACCTCGCCGAAGCAGCAGGCATTCCTTACTGGCACCAGCAGCTCAATCGCAACCTTGGCCCGGTGGCCCAGCACAGTAACGGTTTGCTGAGCCGCTTTCGTCCGCTGGATGTGACCGAGCACCGTCTGCCTGGTCTGTTGCCGGGGCGGGGAGCGATTATCGCCCGTTACGGAGATGCGGATGATCCGCTGGTTCTGGTGATGATGCACCTTGCCCTGAGCAAGGCGGCGCAGGTCCGGCAACTGGCCTATGTCCATGAGCTGATTGCCGACTACCGGCATGTGGTGCTGATGGGAGACCTTAACAACCACGCTGAGGAATTGCTGACCAATACGCCGTTAAAGGACTCCAACCTGGTGCCTTTGCCGGAAACGGCGCACAGTTTCCCCAGTTGGCGGCCCGAGCGGGCCCTGGACCATATTCTGGTAAGCCCGAGCCTGGAGATCCGGAACTCGGAGGTGGTTAGCTATCCGGTATCCGATCACCTTCCCATTGCCATGGATATCGCGTTGCCGAAGGGCTATCTGCAGACGTTCTGACCGATTGGCTGTTGAGCCGTCACCCTGATTTCAGGCATAAAAAAACCCGGCCAGGTGCCGGGTTTTTTCTGAGCAAGGATCTTATTTGATCTTTGCTTCCTTGTACGCAACGTGCTTGCGGACAACCGGATCGTACTTCTTGATCTCGATTTTTTCCGGCGTGTTACGCTTGCTCTTGTTGGTCGTGTAGTAGTGACCAGTACCTGCT
>JAJUHY010000089.1 GCA_029265735.1 Marinobacter segnicrescens
CCCGCTGAAACATGCGTGAAGTATAGCAGCAGCTAAATGAAAACACCGGTCAGGGTTTCTCACAGTAACTTCTACAAGACTTCGTTGATGGAAGAGATGGAATACATCACCACTAAGAAGCATAACAGCAGGGTGATGAAGTCGGCGTAAGAGATCAGCCAGCGCTCCCGGTTTCCAGTCGCTTCTATCCGACTCGCCCGGCGTCTCATGGCTTCCTCTGACCCGTAGCAACCTGCGGACTCATGGCTGCAGGAACCCCCGCAATCGCGTCTCAATGGAGCGGGGATTTTCGCCCTCAGCGATGGCGATGATGCCATCGATCATCATGTCTTCGTAACGGGTACGCCGGCGGACAATTTCCCGCAGTTTGTTGGCCACCGGGAAGAACAGCAGGTTGGCAAGGGCGACACCATATATGGTGGCCACAAATGCAGTGGCGATGCCGGTGCCCAGGGTGGCCGGATCGGTCAGGTTTGTCATCACCTGAATCAGGCCCATAACGGCGCCGATAATGCCAATAGTAGGCGAATAGCCGCCCATGGCATCAAATACCTGGGCAGCTTCCAGGTCCCGTTGTTCCCGGGATTCCAGGTCCACTTCCAGTACGCTGCGGATGGTTTCGGTTTCAGCGCCATCTACCAGCAGTTGCAGACCTTTGCGGGCAAAGGGCTCCGGCTCGCTTTCGGCGATGCGCTCCAGCCCCAGCAGCCCTTCCTTGCGTGCCTTGACGCTCCAGTCCATGACCTTGTCGAGCCCTTCCTCCGCATCAATAAAAGGCGGAAAGAATACCCAGCGAGCCTGCCGGAACGCCCGGCGCAACAGTCCCCATGAGGTTTGCAGTAACGTCGCAGCGAGAGTACCGCCGACCACAATCAATGCCGCCGGCAGGTTAAACAGGGAAGCGAGCGTGCCGCCCTCCAGCAGATTGCCCCCCAGCAGAGCTGCTAATGCCAGGATAATGCCCACCAGGCTGAGGATATCCATTACTGCACCCCTTCAATCAGGCGGGGTCCCACCTCATCCAGGGAAAGGATTTCGTCACTCAGTCCGGCCCGGGCCACGGCCATGGGCATGCCGTAGATGACTGAGGACTGTTCATCCTGGGACCAGACCACCGAGCCGGACTGCTTCATCATGCGGCAGCCTTCACGACCGTCGGAACCCATGCCGGTGAGGATCACACCCAGAGTCGTGCCAGGAAAGCTGCGGGCCAGAGAGCCGAAGGTCACATCCACACTGGGCTTGTAATTGAGCCGGTCATCTCCGGGCAGAATCCGTACCCGGCCCTGGCCGCCCCGGTTCTCGATCATCATCTGTTTGCCCCCCGGCGCCAGCAACGCCAGCCCGGGGCGCAGCAGGTCGCCGTCCACCGCCTGGCGGACTTCGATACGGCAAAGCTTGTTCAGACGGTCAGCGAAAGCAGGAGTAAAACTGCCCGGCATATGCTGCACCAGCACCAGAGGTGCCGGGAAACTGGCGGGTAATGCACCCAGCACTTTCTGCAGGGCAATGGGGCCGCCGGTAGAGGTGCCTATGCCCACCACACTATAGCGACGGGGCGCTGTCCTGCGACGACTGGTGCGGGGCGGTGATTCTGGTGCTGGAGTTGAGACGGGGCCGGATACGGGCTCGGCCGGTGACGGACGCCGGGTAATGGGCCGCGATTCCCGCAGAGGCGGTGCTGAGGCCGGTGTCGATGGCCGAACCGGAGCAGGAGCCGCAGCCCGAACGCCGCGGCCGGCCCGCGGGCTGCTGCGGGCCACATCGAGAATCCGTTGCCGCAGAATGCGCTGGAGATCGGACCCGTCTTTGGCAATGTCTTCGAAATTCTTCGGCAGAAAATCGACAGCGCCGGCTTCCAGCGCGTCCAGTGTGACCCGGGCGCCCTCATAGGTGAGTGACGAGAACATGAGCACCGGCGTCGGGCAGCGGGCCATGATTTCCTTTACTGCGGCGATGCCGTTCATTACCGGCATCTCGTAGTCCATGGTGATGATATCCGGGCGCAGCTTTTCCGCCATCTCAACGCCTTCCCGGCCATTGGTGGCAGTGCCCACGACCTTGATCCTGCCGGACTCGTTCAGGATTTCGGTCAGCCGCTTGCGGAAAAATCCTGAGTCGTCAACTACCAGGACAGACACTGTCATTTGATTTCCCTCTCCGATGCCAGTCGACTCAACCATAGTGCTGGAGCAGGCTGGGCACGTCGATGATCAGGGCAATCCGGCCATCACCTGTAATGGTTGCCCCGGCCATGCCAGGGGTGCCTTGCAGTGCCCGACCCAGGGGCTTGATAACGACTTCTTCCTGGCCCACCAGCTGGTCCACCACAAAGCCCACCTGCTGGGTGCCCATGGCGACGATAACCACATGGGCGGTTTCCGGCTCAGCTGTGGTGGTATCCGCCGGCACCAGCCACCGCTTGATGTGGAACAGCGGGAAGACCTTGTCACGGACGATGATGCACTCACGACCGTCAACAACGTTCTTTTTGGTCAGGTCCAGATGGAAAATCTCCACCACGTTGACCAGTGGCAACGCGAACGACTGGTTACCGAGCATGATCATCAGCGTCGGCATGATGGCCAGGGTCAGCGGCACCTTGATACGGATGGCGGTACCCTTACCGGGTGTGGACTCGACGTGAACCTGACCGTTGAGCTGGTTGATGCGGGTTTTCACCACATCCATGCCCACGCCCCGGCCCGACACGTCGGAAATCTGGTCCTTGGTGGAAAACCCGGCAGCGAAAATCAGGTTATAACACTCCTGTTCCGTCAACCGGTCTGCCGCTTCCTGGTCAAAGAGGCCTTTCTCTACCGCCTTGCGCCGGAGTTTTTCCGCGTCCATACCGCCGCCATCGTCTTCGATGGACAGCAGGATGTGATCGCCTTCCTGCTTCGCGGAGAGGGTCACGGTGCCCTGCCGGGGCTTGCCGACTTTCTCGCGGACGTCGGGCATTTCAATGCCATGGTCCGCCGAGTTGCGCACCAGATGCACCAGCGGATCGGCGAGGGCTTCCACCAGGTTCTTGTCCAGGTCGGTGTCTTCCCCGTGCATGACCAGCGTCATTTCTTTATTCAGGGTACGGGCCATATCACGGATGACCCGGGGGAAGCGGCTGAATACCCGCTTGATGGGCTGCATCCGGGTCGCCATCACCGCGGCCTGAAGGTCGGTCGTGACCACGTCCAGGTTGGAGACCGCCTTGTGAAGCTCGCTGTCCTCGCTTTCGGAACCCAGGCGCTGCAGCCGGTTACGGACCAGTACCAGCTCACCCACCATATTCATGATGTCGTCGAGCCGGCCGGTATCGACACGGACCGAGGTTTCGGCCGCGGGCTGGCTACTCTGGGCCGACGATGCCCTGGTCGCAGGCTTGGGCGCGGGTTTCGGCGCTGGCGGCGGAGCTGGCTTATCGGATTCCCCTGCAGACGGGGCCGTGCCCGCACCACCAGAATGGCCCGGGCTCTTGCCCTTGCCATGGAGCTCATCCAGCAAGCGTTCGAATTCGTCGTCGGTAATCAGGTCACTGTTACCGCTGTCACTTCCCGAAGGTGAAGCAGGCGTTGCAGGCTCGGACTCTGCGCCATTATCGGCAGCCACGGCGCCTGAGAACCTGCCCTTGCCATGAAGCTCGTCCAGCAACGCTTCAAATTCGTCGTCGGTGATGTCGTCATTGCCGCTGACGCCCGCCGTGCTGTCATCAGTGGAGCCAGTGCCGGCTGTTACCTCTTCGCCGCCTTCCAGCGCGTCCAGAAGGCGTTCAAACTCTTCATCCGTAATGTCCCCCTGATCCTCATCACCTGACGGCATCGGGCTGCTGTCGCCGGAGAACACTGGCGCTTCGGCAACCGGTGCCTGCCCTTCAGGCAGGGCGAACTGATCCAGGGTGTCGAGCAGGGATTGTGGTGCCGGCGTCGGTTCTTCACGGTCGCGCACCTGATTGAACATGGCATTGACGTGGTCCAGTGCCTCAAGCACTGCATCCATCAGCTCCGGAGTCACCGTGCGCTTGTGATTGCGCAGGGTATCAAACACGTTCTCCGCGGAGTGGCAGCAGCTGACCAGCGGATCCAACTGCAGGAAGCCCGCGCCGCCTTTGACTGTGTGAAAGCCGCGGAAGATGGCATTCAGCAGGTCGCTGTCGTCCGGGTGCTGTTCAAGATCCACCAGCTGCTCAGAAAGCTTTTCAAGAATCTCTCCGGCTTCAACCAGAAAGTCCTGGAGGATCTCTTCATCTGCATCAAATGCCATGCGACTACCTCACTCAGAAGCCGAGACTGGACAGCAGGTCGTCTACGTCATCCTGCCCGGATACAACATCAGACCGCTCTGCGGCCCGTAACTGTGGACCTTCCCCCTCCAGGGATGACTCCCGGTCCCGGATCTCGTGAACGGTGCCCGTAAGCTGATCCACATGACTGGCCATCACCACAAGACTGACCAGGTTGTCCTCTACCTCGCGGACCAGGGCGGTGACTTTCTGGATCACCTGGCCCGTCAGATCCTGGAAATCCTGGGCCAGCAGGATTTCAGACAGGTCTGTGTACATTTTCTCTGCATCTACGGCCATGCTTTCGAAAAAGCGGTCAATGCGACCGTACAGTTCCCGGAATTCTGACGGGTCCATTTCCCGGCGCCGGAGCCGTTGCCAGTCATCCCGCAGCGTGCGGGCCTGTTCGCACATGGCGCTCGCGCGGGGCATGGCGTCTTCCACCAGGTCCATAGTGCGGTTGGCGGCATTGGCGGTCATCTCGACCACGTACTCCAGCCGCTCGGAAGCATCGGACATTTTGGAGAGAGCTTCCTGCTGCTCCGGGTTCTGGGGGTGGATCTGAAGGTTGCGCAAGGCTTCGTGGAGACTGCGGGTCAGCCGGCCGACTTCCCGGTACAGACTCTGGTCTCTCACTTCACTTAAATCGTTAATCAGGGTCATGGCCCGGGCATATTCGCCGGCATTGACCTGTTCAACCAGCTCCTGCGACTGCTCCTTCAGCTTGCTGGTTATTTCCGGGTCCAGTTCCGGACCTTTCTGTCTGTCTACGGGCATGGGAGCACATCCGGGCATTCAAGTCTGGGTGGAAGGCGTGACTGCCTTACTGAATCCGCTCAAAAATCTTTTCGATCTTCTCTTTCAGCACTGCGGCGGTGAAGGGTTTGACCACATACCCGTTAACCCCGGCCTGGGCCGCGGCAACGATCTGGTCACGCTTGGCTTCGGCGGTCACCATCAGGATGGGCAGGTCCTTCAGGTTGTCGTCGGCCCGTACCGTCTTGAGAAGATCAAATCCCGACATGCCGGGCATGTTCCAGTCGGTAATCAGAAAGTCATACTTACCCGTTCTCAGCATGGGTAATGCCGTATTGCCGTCATCGGCCTCATCGGTATTGGTGAATCCGAGATCACGGAGCAGGTTTTTAATGATCCGTCGCATTGTGGAAAAATCGTCCACAATCAGGATTTTCATGTTCTTGTCCAATGGGACCTCCAAGTGGTCATCGCCGGAAATAAATGCCGACACACCGTTCCGGAAAGTGATGCTCTGGCCGCCAAGAATAGTTCAGCCTCAACATCATTCTAACAGCCCGGCCGGTGCTTACCGTTTCAATGTGTTATCGAATCATTCTCAGAAAAACGGGCCGCAGCTGCGCCTTACAGGCTGCCGGCGTCTTCCGCCTGCCAGTCCGTAAGCCGGCCTCGCAGGCGAAGGGCCGCCTGGCTGTGAATCTGACTGACCCGACTTTCACTTACACCGAGCACGGCACCGATTTCCTTCAGGTTCAGTTCTTCCTGGTAGTAAAGGCTCAGCACCAGCTTTTCCCGCTCCGGCAACTGCTCAATGGCTGCCGCGAGATTCTGCCGGAAGGCCACGGCGGAAACGTGGTCCAGCGGATTATCCGAAGCCTCCTGTTCCTGTATCGGCAGGGTTCCGGTTTCATTGAGCTCTTCGAGGGAAAAAAGCCGGCCAGAACTGGCGTCGTTGAGACAGGCGTGATACTCGTCCAGCGTCATCTCCAGCTCATCGGCAACTTCCTGATCCTGAGCCTCCCGCCCTTCCCGGTCTTCTACCGCCTTGATGGCGGCGGCAACCCGGCGGGCATTGCGGTGGACGGATCGGGGCACCCAGTCGCCCTTGCGGATTTCATCGACGATGGAACCCCGGATACGGATTCCGGCATAGGTTTCAAAGGATGCGCCCCGGTCTGACTGATACTTGGCGGCGGCTTCCAGCAGGCCAACCATGCCGGCCTGGATCAAATCATCCAGCTGCACTGAGTCCGGCAGCCGGGCCAGCATGTGAAGGGCGATTTTCTTGACCAGTGGGGCATGCTGCTCCACCAATTGATGGGCACTGCCCTGACCGGTCTGTTGGTAGATTCCGAGTTTTCTGACCACAGTTGTTATCCGGTTAGACGTACTTCAGGAGTGGATCAGGCGTTGCCGTTAATCAGGCGTTCCACAAAGAATTCCAGATGCCCCCGGGGAGTCGTTGGCAGCGGCCAGCTGTCCACCTTCTCCGCCAGTGCCTTGATCGCCAGCGAAGCTTTGGCCCTGGGGTACACGTCGAGAACAGCCCGCTGGCGCTGAACCGCCTTGCGTACCGCTTCGTCGTACGGAACCATGCCCACGTATTGTAATGCAACATCGAGGAAGCGCTCGGTGACCCGGGTCAGTTTACCGAACAGATGTTTGCCTTCCTGTTCGTTACGTACCTGGTTGGCAACAATCCTGAACAGATTGACGCCGTAGTCACGGTTCATCAGTTTGATCAGAGCATAGGCGTCGGTGATGGAGGTAGGCTCATCGCAGACCACCAGCAGCAGCTCCTGTGCCGCCCGCAGAAAGCTGACAACACTCTCGGAAATGCCGGCGGCGGTGTCGATAATGAGCACATCAATCTGATCCCCCAGCTCACTGAACGCGTTGATCAGACCCGCATGTTCCATGGGCGAAAGCTGGGTCATGCGCTGGGTACCTGAGGATGCAGGTACGATGCGGATTCCGCCAGGGCCGTTCACCAGCACGTCACGGAGCTCGCACTCGCCCGCCAGCACATCCGCCAGGTTACGCTTGGCGCTGATCCCCAGCAGCACGTCGAGGTTCGCCAACCCGAGATCGGCATCCAGCAATACCACCCGACGGCCCATCTGCGACAGGGC
>JAJUHY010000320.1 GCA_029265735.1 Marinobacter segnicrescens
CTGATGCTCGGGCTACTGGTCGTCAACCTGGCACTGATTATTTTCGACTCCATCTACAGCTTCGAAGCGATTCAGGATTTTTTCCAGCAATCGATGCCGGCATTCTACAGCGTTTATCATCCTATACATCGCAACTTCATCTTCTACGATCTGATTTTCGTCAGTATTTTCCTGACCGAATTCCTTTTCCGCTGGCTTTGCGCGATCCGCGCCCGGGCCTACCAGCGCTGGTATTTTTACCCGTTTATCCACTGGTACGACCTGTTGGGCTGCATTCCCACCAGTGGCATGCGGTTCCTGCGGATACTGCGGGTGGTCAGCATCATGTACCGGCTCCACCGGTACGGCATCGTCGACCTGACGCAGACGCGGCTGTTCCAGTTTCTGGCGTTCTATTATGACGCCTTTCTGGAAGAGCTTTCCGATCGAATTGTGCTGAAAGTGCTATCCGGAATGCAGGAGGAAGTGCGTCGGGGCGCGCCGGTGCTGAACCGGATTGAGCAGGAAATCCTGCTGCCCCGCCGGGAGCTGCTCGCAAACTGGCTTTCCGGTCGTATCGCTGACCTGGCCAGTGAAGGCTACGTGCCAAACCGGGATGCGCTGCGCCGTTACCTGGAAGATCGCATCCGTGATGCCATGCGGCAGAACCCGGAACTGTCCCGCTTGCGCTTGCTGCCCATTTTTGGCAACCAGGTACGGGGCACCATGGAAGGCGCCCTGGGCAATATTACCGCGACGATTCTCAACCAGGTCATGGAAGACCTGGCCAGCAGTCGTAACCACGAATTCGTGGCTGATCTGGTGGATGCCTTTCTGCCCGAAGCCCAGGTGTACGACGCCGCCGGGGCGCCGGTCGTGCGCAAGGATAACGACGTAATGATCGCCGTGATTCTGGAAATTCTTGAAGTATTCAAGGACCAGGTACGCCATAAGCGATGGCGGGAGAGGTTGTGATCAGCGGCCGTCCGTGGCCCGGGGCCGGCCTCAGAGGCCGTACTGAGTAACATCCACGTGGGAGAACACATGCTCGCGGTAAAGGTCGGCTAACTGCTCAGCGCTTTCGATTCCATCAATACGCTCACGCCACTCTGCCAACAGCTCGCGGAAGCGGGCAATCTTCTGGTCCGCGTTCTGAATCCCGTAACGTTGTTCGTAGGATGCTGCAATACTCTTCAGGTCCTCACGAATAAACTCCCGGGTCTTCTCCTGCATCGCTTCTGAGGGGTGGGTCAGGACAATGCCCTGGCTCTCAGCCGTACGCTCATTTTCCACCGCGCCCTTCTCGTAACCCCAACTGAACTCCGCCGACAATACCGTTGCCGCTTCCAGCAACGCCTTGCGCTGGGAGTCGCTCAGCGCGCGCCAGCTGTCCAGATTAATGTTCGCAGCGCCGACACCGCTGAAGGTGCCACTGGGGTAATCCACAGTGATATCGCTGACTACATCGAACAGGTTGAACACCGACAGCTCAGACGTGGACTGCACCGAACAGTCAACGACCCCTTGGCTCAGCCCTTCGTAAATCTCATTAACCGACATGGTGATTGGGTTGGCATTCACCGATTCAGCCCAACGGGCCCATTGTGCCCCGGACGTGCGCAGGTTTTTGCCCTGCAGAGCTTCCAGGCTGTCGATCTTTTCACGGCACAGTAGCGAATAGGGTGGCGTTGCGGCGCTGCCCAGGAATAACTGGTTCTGAGCTGCGAACTCTTCCTGGCACTCAGTACAGTCAGTGAATATGAACTCAGACATAGCACCGGTATAAACCAGACCGGCCTGGGACGAGCCCCGCTCCGTCAGCTCAATGGACATGGAAACTTCAGCCACCATGTTGGTATGGGGAAAATCCGCCGGGAAGTACGGAGTCAGAACCACGCCCATGTCCGCCATGCCATCACGGATACCCGCCGGCGTCTCCCGGAGATTCAGTAACGACAGCTCAAATACACGTGCACCCAGCTCGCCATCGGAGACTTCAGCGAGCCGATCCTTAAATGCCTTTAGCGCAATGCTGGTGATACTGCCCTGAGGATAACCGGACGCAAACCGCAGATCCGCCGCCTGGGCTATGGCCGGGGTTAAGGCAACCGATGCAGCGGCTGCTGCCAACAGATACTTTCGCATGAGTAACTCATCTCTTGTTATTGATTGGTCACTTCTGGTCCACAGGAACCAGGCCGTTCCCTACAGGCGCGCTCAGCCGTCTTTTAGAGCACGCCGAAGGATTTTCCCCGTTGGGGTTTTTGGCAGATCGTCAATGATGTCCACGATCCGGGGATATTTATACGCCGCCAACCGCTCTTTGCAGTAAGCGATCAGCTCGTCTGCTGTCACGGTGGCGCCGGGGGTCAGGCTTACCACGGCCCGTACGGTTTCTCCCCGGTAGTCATCTTTGGCGGGTACTACTGCAACCTCACGGATCTGCGGGTGGGTATACAACACGTCTTCCACATCCCGGGGCCAGACCTTGTATCCGGAAGCAATGATCATGTCTTTCTTGCGATCGATCAGATAGAGCCAGCCATCCTCGTCCATCGTCGCGATATCACCCGTCGCGATCCAGCCATCAACGATGGACTGATCGTCAGGGCGGCGCCAGTATCCGGAAATTACCTGCGGCCCCTTGATCAGCAACTCCCCTTCCTGCCCCGGGGGAACTTCCCTGCCCTGGTCATCCACGATCCGGATATGGGTGTTGAACACCGGAACGCCAATGGACAGGGCTCCGTAGGTGGGATCTAC
>JAJUHY010000213.1 GCA_029265735.1 Marinobacter segnicrescens
GGCTACGGCACGGCGAACCACTTCATTGCCATCTGCTTCCTGATCGCCGGCAAGCTCAAGCATCTGCCAGCGAATCCGTTCCAGACGCCATTACCAAGAATGATTGCAAGCTAATGTTCCACACAGAACGGAAGAGAGCCCTTTATCTACCTGAGTTGTCGCCGAACTGTCATATTTGCACGATATGGTAGCCAATCATAAAACGCTGGATCAGTAATTGGTCCCGTTCATATCTTATATTAACTGCGCTCTCACTTTGTTTGGGCACGGCACTCCTCTGCTCGGTTATTAATTCTCCTTTCTATCCAGGCCTTTTCCTGAAAACTCTCTTTCCTGTTGTAGCTGGAAGGGTTGTCTTGTTTCTTGTCCTTTATCCTATCTGATCTCACGCCTCTGTTTTAAAATCTTTATATAAATGCAACATATCCGTAACAAAGCAATTTTAGGATCGGTGTCAGTTTAAAAGTGACACGACTTAAAGGTGCTTTGGTGAAGTCAATGTTCCGGATCGTAACACTCCCGCTTCTGCTGGTGACCAGTCTGGCCCAGGCGGAAGTGCAGCTTGTGCTTGATGGTGATGTGAAGTTGCACGTCGTTAATGGCGAAGCCTGGAGTGGCCCTGGAATCTTTGACGAGCGTGACCCCATCGTGCTTGCAGACGGCGTCACCCAGCTCGTCGTCAATGTGGTTGCAGAGCTTGGCCGCAGCCGCACTGACACTGTGATCGAGCGCTCTGAAGCCTTTGTTCTCCGGTTTCAGGCTGAGGACACCACACTGGAGCTGGGCGTTCCGGAGATTCGCTCCCGGGACGAGCTCAGGGCATTTAACGAAAAGCCATCCTGGTCACTGCGCGACCAACAGGGAAATGCGGTCGATTTTCAGTGGGCTGTTCTGGAAAAAAGTGGTTTTCAGCTGGTTCGTGACTACGAAAAGGAAATCGACAAGTTTAATCGTAACAGTGATTCCGCCGCTGCGATTAAAACCCGGAAGCCGCTCGATATCTCTTATCCATCGCCTCCCCCATCCATATCAGATGGTGACGTTGCTGAAGACCAGACGGTGGTCAGACAGATGCTTCGCTACTGGTATTCAAAAGCTGACAAGAACACCAAAAGTGAAATGAAACGCTGGATTCAGTCCGGTGAATAACTAAACCGCTGTACCATAAATGGAGTGTTTATAAATGAGAAAGCTTCTTCTGGCTGCTGCTGTATCCATTGCTGCTGGTTCTGCACAAGCCGTGACCATCTATGAAAATGGTGGCTTCACCTACAAAATGAACGGTGACTTCCAGATTCAGCTGCGCAAAGACGTTGGTAACAACGACAACGAAAGCGAGTACATCGATTACGATGACCTGGAAATCAAAAACTACATCAGCTATCAGCTGAGCGATAACCTGGTTGGTTTCGGCCGCCTGGACTTCGACTTCAAGGACCACGCCAACGGTAAGGACGTGGACGAGCCCATCGAGGAAGCCTACGTGGGTCTGAAGTATGGCGTTACGTCGCTGTCTATCGGTAAGCAGAACTTCGCTTCCGAAGAATTCGGCATCGAAGAGGCTTACGAGCTGTCCACCGTTCCGGAAGACCGGTTTGACGATATCGGTACCGACGGTGACGACACGATCCGGGTCGACATTGAGCTGGACAACCTGTTCATCGCCGCTTCTCACGAAATGAACGCCCGTAACAAGGACGGCGCAGCCGCCATCGAAGGTGAGTTCTACGACCTGTTCGTGTCTACCGATCTGGCCGGCCTGACCCTGTCAGCGGTGTACCAGAAGCTGAAGCATGCGGACGGCCGCGATGACTGGGACACTTACGGTGTAAGTGCGTCCTATGACTTCGGCTTGATGACCCTGGCGGCTGACTACAGTGAAACCGACGACGTCGCTAAGCAGTACAACGTGGCCGCGGTATTCCCGGTAGCCAGTACCACTGCCCTTGCTATCGGCGTTGTAGACCATAGCTGGGACGACGACCATGCCGCAACCTTCGGTGAGGAGGACGCAACCGAGTGGTACGCCAACGTGACCTACAAGTTCCCGTCTCATAAGAACGTGAGTGTTTTTGCTGAGATTGCGGACAGTGATGCCGACGATGCCGACCTGGGCTTCCTGACCGGTATGCGCGTGCAGTTCTGATCGGTACCTGATCGATTGTTGTGATGTATCTGAGTTGAGTTGACGCTTTGCCGGCCCCTTGTGGCCGGCGTTTTTATTTCAGGCATGGCGCCAGTTGGCGGCGTTCTGACGGGTCTGGGGCAGCGCCGGCAGATCCAGTGGCGGCACCTGCTGGTGCAGGAACCAGCGCTCTGTCACTACTTTCCGGGTAAACCAGTGGGACTTCATCAGTCTGCTGGCCAGCGGAACCCGGACCCAGTCTGGCATCCGCGTGCTGTTATCGGGTTGCATGGAACGGGTACCGAAACGCCGGGCGATCGCTTCGCCGTAGGGCTGCAGGCTGCGTGCGCTCAGGTCCGGTTCGGCGCGAATCACGTTGGCGGCAATGAGGGCAGATTCCACGGCTGGACGGATTCCTTCCCCGCTGGGACCGAACGCCAGGCCGGCCGCATCGCCGATCAGCATCAGACCATCATCCACAAGCGGGCGCTCAGCCCGGTCGTACAACAGATAGGTATGATTTCTGAAGCGGCCCGGCAAATCAGGGGGTATGCGCTGCTCTTGCTGCATCAGGGCTACGAACCTGTTCAGATAGCGGCGCAGGTGTTGGGGGTCTTCCCGGCCCAGGCCCAGATTCAGATGATTCCCCTTGCGGAAGATCCAGGCATAGCCACGCAAATCCCGGCAGAACCAGAGCTCGGGGCGGTCCGCCCGGGCCTGACAGGCCTCGGCCTGCTGGGGAGTCATTTCGAATTCCATCTCCCGGGTCGTCACCACGCTTTCATGATTGCCGGGGCCGGCGCCGATAAAGCGCGCAACCGGGCAGAAGTGACCACCGGCCCCGATCAGCAAAGGGGTCTCCCAGCGCTGGTTTATCACCCAGTTGCCATTAGACTGACTGATGGCGGTAATGGGCGTCTTCAGGGCCAGATCGGTACGCACGCGGCGGATCAGGTAATGGTCGAACTCCGCCCGGTGAATGCCGTAACTGACGGTTTCGCCATGATCATTTTCTACCGCCCGGCGACCTATCATGCCAATGCGAAAGCCACGGATGGGTTCAAGCACGTTGTTGGCGCCGTAGTCGGACGGGTCGATCTGCAGGGCATCAAACCCCGCGGGGGTCACCCAGCCGGCACAGTCTTTATCCCGGGGAAAGCCGGCCTTGTCGATCAGCAGAATCCGCTTGCCGGTACTTTGCAATGCCCAGGCCAGGGTGGAACCGGCCGGGCCGCCGCCAATAATGATCAGGTCGTAGTAGTCCATCTCAACGGGCCTCCCGGCCAGACGGCGCAAGGTCAGCAAGGGCTGGCTCCCGCGTTATTATTTTTTGTTAATCGTCAGTAAGCGCACTCAGTATAGAAAACACTCGTCATTTGTCACCTTTCCGAATTGCTCAGGGAGAAACGGGTCTGGAACTCAACCGGTGGAACGCGGTCGGACGGTGTTGAGAATAAGATGCCAAGCCAACTGAACGCCTGCCAGCACTAAGCTACGGTGGGTTACGGAACAAGGACCCTGCGCCTGATATGTCGATTCTTTCCCAGACCCTTACCATTGGCCCGCTGGGCCTTACCCTCGCACAATTATTGATGTTCTTCGCCCTGGCGGTGGCACTCGGGGTAGGTGCCATTCTTGGGCGTCGGTATCAGGTCGTGGTGAGTGACGCCCTGTTTTCACTGGTGCTGGTCGCCTTTGTCGCCGCCCGCCTGGTATTTGTGCTGCGCTATCGGGACAGTTACGACGGCTTGCTGGCGATGCTGGATGTGCGCGACGGCGGCTTTGATATTACCGCTGGCGTCGTCGCCGCGTTGCTGTGGCTGTGCTGGCGCAGTTGGCGAAGCCAGGCACTGAGGCGACCGCTGGCTGCGGCTGTGTTATCGGCAGTGATCGTGTGGGGTGGCCTCAGTGGGCTGATACTGCTGATGGACAGCGAGGCACGGCCGGTGCCTGAACTGGAGCTGGCGGCGCTTGACGATGCCTCCGTCAACCTGAGAGAACTGCAGGCCAGCGAGGGACGCCCCATGGTCGTCAACCTCTGGGCCACCTGGTGTCCTCCCTGTCGCCGGGAAATGCCGGTTCTGGCCCAGGCCCAGGCCGAGCGGGACGATGTACAGTTCGTGTTTGTTAACATCGGGGAGGAGCCGGAAACCATTCAGCGTTTCCTGCAGGCTGAGGCCCTCACTCTGGAGAATATTCTACTGGACCGAAACAACCGGCTCGGCGCCATTACTGGCGCGCACGTACTGCCGACAACCCTGTACTACGATGAGCAGGGAATGCTGGTCGACCGTCACACCGGGGAGCTGTCCCGGGCCAC
>JAJUHY010000124.1 GCA_029265735.1 Marinobacter segnicrescens
CACGGCGGGCATTGGTGAGCATGACGCCATTGCTGGTCTGACGCGCAACGGCAGTGAGCAGAACCGTCAGTTCATCGATTTGGTGGGTCGGCAGATCATTCATGGATAGAGGCTCGGGCCTGAATGAAACTGCGGATAAGCACGCTGCCTTGTCTTCATTAACGCGTTCCTGTCACGGGAGGGCGGTGATTATCCTCATCCTGCCTGCCGGGGACAATGAGTTAAACCCCGGACAGTCCAGAATTATAAGGGCTGATCTGGAATCCTTTTCATCCTTTATTACTCCCGCCAGCGGGAATGCTTGCCGAGCTTCCGCTGCAAGGTCCGGCGATGCATGTTCAGGGCCCGGGCGGTGGCGGAGATGTTGCCGTCGTTCTCGGCTAGAACCCGTTGGATATGTTCCCATTCCAGCTCCTCCACCGAAGGAGGCTGGCTCCTTAAGACAGGTTGTTGCTGGTCTGGTTCAAAGCCGGCAATGATCTGGTCAGCGGTGACCGGCTTACATAGATAGTTCACAGCGCCCCTGCGCATGGCCTCTACCGCTGTCGCGATACTGCCATAACCTGTCAGAATCAGAACCTCCAGCTTTGGCTGTGCCGTCAGCAGCTTTGGCAAGAGCTGAAGACCGCTCTCGCCAGCCAGATTCAGGTCCAGTACGCAGCGGCTCGCCCCTGACCGGGTCAGCTGACTGAGTGCGCTCTGCTCATTCTGGGCCTCAACACAACTAATGCCCCGGCGCGCCAGCGAACGGCTTAACACCGCGGTGAACGTGACGTCATCATCCACCAGCAGCCAAGGTGTATCAGCCATGGCCGCGCTCAGGTGCCACCGCTGGCAGGGTGACGGTCATGGTAGTTCCGCTTTGCGGCACTGTGCTGCGAGTCTGTGCGCTCAAATGTCCTCCCAGTCGCTGAATGGTGGCATTGGACAGAAACAGTCCGACACCCAGCCCCTGGTCCGAGTTCACCGGATGCTGTCCTGGCAGAGTGGCGCTGATCCCTTGACCATAATCAAGAATGTTCAGGTTCACACTATCCTGCGCTGGAACTGCCGTAATTTCAATCCCTTCCGGACTCGCGTGAAGAGCGTTGGCGATCAGGTTGAGTACCGCCTGATCCAGAGTTGCGTCCACGTTCAGAGTGACTTTAGGAAGGGTGGCGGGCCACTGGATGGCTGCGCCGGGCCACAACAGGGTGGCGGATTCCCGCAGGCGGCCCAGCCAGTGCGCAAGCGGGAGAGTTTCGGTCGCGGCCTCGCGGGCCTGTCGCGCGGCGCTGGTCATGGTCTGCAGCTGATCCCGGCACAGCAGGAGCTGTTGTTCCAGAAGGTCCAGGTCCGGCCGGAACGGATCAGCCAACCGGCTCAGTTTCAGGTCTTCCACCACCAGCGTCATGGTGTTGAGTGGCGTTCCCAGGCGGTGAGCCACATTGGCGGCGGACAATCCGAGGGCAATGATCTGTTCGTCTCTCAACCGGTCCTCACGGCTTTGGGAAAGGGCCAGCTGCTGGTCACGCAGACGTACGGCGAGGGAGCCCACCACCACCAGCATAATGGTCGCGGTAAGGGCAAACGTGCCCCACATGCCCATCAGGTGCAGATGCATTAAGTCCACATGGCTGAGACCGGCGGGGGGAGGTGCGGGAAACAGGATCAGCAGGGTATAGACCAGGATGGCCAGCAGGGTGATCAGCAGGCTCTGGCGTAAGGGAATCAGTACCAGCCCGGTGACCAGGGGTAACAGCAGTAGTGATACCAGCGGATTGGTAAAGCCCCCGGTGAGCGCCAGCCATATGCCCAGGGCCATCAGATCTGCGGCCAGCGAGAAAGTCACCGGTAGGGCGAACCGGGGCGGGTGCCGGGTCATCCAGAGCCAGCTGGCGGCTGCGAACACTGCATGGGCGAGGGTGACCAGCAAGGGCGCAGGGCCGGCCAGGGGTGGCGCCAGGAACCAGAGAGTGGTCAGGGCGAGCCACTCCATGGTGACCATGGACAGCCGCATCAGCAACAGATAGCGGGCGGATTGGCGGAAGCCCACCTGAGAGAGAGTATGCAGTTTCATGGACCGATTATAAGGTTATCAACGGGCAGTCTGTCGCGACATTCTGTCCTATCGCCGTGGTATGGTGACAGTAATCAGCACATCGGCCTGAAAAGGATGATCACCTGTTGCGAGAAAGCACCGTACCCGCCCCATCGGATCAGTGGCACACGGCTCGCCACCTGCTCTGGTTGTGTCATGCACCCCAGCTGCTTTGCTGTGAGCAATCCTTGAGTCTTGCTGAGCTTCTCCCCTCTGACCTGACCGCGCAGCTGGACCGTTGGTCGACGGATCCGGCCCGGCGACCGGCAATACTGAACGAGCCTTTACCTGGCCGGCTCGGGTTTTATTTTGAGCGCCTGTATGAGGCCGTAATGACCGACCTGCTGGGCTGGACGTTGCTGGCAAAGAATCTCCAGATACGGGACGACTCGGGTCGGACGGTAGGTGAGCTGGATTTTGTGCTGCGCAATCCGGTTAACCGCCAGGTGGAGCATCATGAAATTGCGGTCAAGTTCTACCTGGCCTATGGCGTCGACGACACCCTCTGGTACGGGCCCAATAGCCAGGATCGGCTGGATCGCAAGGTGGGGCGCCTGCTGGAACACCAGAGTCGCCTGACACAGCGACCGGAAACCCGGCAGGCACTGGCCGGGCTGGGCGTCACCGAGCCGTTGACCGCGCGGATTTTCATGCCCGGTTATCTCTTCTATCCCGCGCAGGGATCGACCCGGGTGCAGGTGCCGGGCTTCGTACCGGAGGATCATCTGCGGGGCACCTGGCTTTATCACCATCAGATTCATCTGCAGGACACCCGCCATTGGGTGCCGTTGCAGAAACCCCACTGGCTGGGTGCCTGGGCTCAGCCTGATGAGCCGGACCCGGAGCGGACGGCCTCAGCAATAACGGCAGTTTCTGACCATGGCCAGCCTCGTCTGTTTGCCGTTCTGCGCCCATCTCCCCATGGTCAGTGGACGGAGGTCGAGCGGGTGTTTGTGGTACCCGATAACTGGCCGTCAGCGGCGGATACGCCGGCTTCCTCGGAAGGTCATGACCCTGTGCTAGGCTGAGTACGGATACACCAGCCATCACAGGAGGAAGCCATGGACCTGTCCGTACAGCTCAGCTTTTACCCCTTCACAGATAACCACAAACCGCCCATCAAGGATGTTATTGGCCGCCTGGAGCGCAGCGGCCTGGACGTACGGGCCAACCGCATGAGCACTCAGGTGTTCGGCGAGTACGATCAGGTTATGAGAGTGCTTGCTGACACCATGAAGTGGGCCTTCGAACAGTTCGGCCAGGCAGTATTCGTCGCTAATTTTGTTAACGGTGACCGACGTCCTGAGGGCTGACTCCGGGGCCGGGTCACCCTTTCACGTAATCTGAACGTCATTTGCCAGTCATAACCCAGGGCGACACTGAGGCTGCAACACACGCTATGCCGTAACACAAATGGATAAACCAGGGAGCCGTTGTTATGAAGCTGAGCAAGATCTGTTCGTCCACCCTCACTGTCACCCTGATGCTGGGTGCGTTTTCTCTCTCCGCACCGGCGGATGCCAGGAACTGGCACCAGGATGACCTGCCTCCAGGTCTGGAAAGGCTGCAGGAAAAGTTCGAAAAACTGAAGAAAGACCTGAAACAGCGCCACGGGAGTATTCAGGTTGGCCCTCGCCCTTACTGGCTGGTAGACGATATGGATGAGGGACGTCTCAAGGATCGTTTGCAGCGCTGTGAAAGCAAACCCATGCGCCGTACCAGCTTCTCCATCGGCCACCGGGGCGCGCCGTTGCAGTTCCCGGAGCATACGCTGGAGTCCTACGTGGCAGCCGCGAGGATGGGCGCCGGTATTCTGGAGTGTGATGTGGCTTTTACCGCTGACCGGGAGCTGGTCTGCCGTCACGCCCAGAACGACCTGCACACCACCACCAACATTGTGACGATCCCGGAGTTGAACGCCAAGTGTACGCAGCCGTTCGTTCCCGCCGACCCTGCCAGTGGCACTCCGGCTCAGGCTGAGTGCCGCACCAGCGATATTACCCTGGCGGAGTTCAAGTCCCTTGAGGGCAAAATGGACGCGTATGAACCCATGGCCACGACGCCGGAAGAGTACGTGGGCGGCACCGCAAACTGGCGCACGGACCTTTACGCCAGCCGTGGCACCCTGCTCAGCCACAAGGAGAGCATTGAGCTGTTCAAGGCGCTGGGTGTTCAGTTCACTCCGGAACTGAAAACCCCGGTTGTGGAGATGCCGTTCGAGGGCGACTACACCCAGCAGGATTATGCACGCCAAATGATTCAGGACTACATCGACGCGGGGGTATCACCGGCGGAGGTGTGGCCACAGTCATTCCAGCTGGAAGATGTGCTTTTCTGGATAAACGAAACGCCCGAGTTTGGTCGTCAGGCCGTGTTTCTGGATGAGTCACCCATCACTCCGGAAACCTCGTCCCTCGCCTATATGGAGAGCCTCCGTGCACAGGGGGTGAACGTGCTGGCACCGGCGATCTGGAAGATGCTGACCCTGAACGGCCATCAGGAAATTGTCCCGTCCGAGTATGCCCAGAATGCCCGCGCGGCCGGTCTTGACCTGATTGCCTGGAGCCTCGAGCGCAGCGGTCCGCTGACCAATGGCGGCGGCTGGTACTACCAGACAGTGAATGAGGCCATCAATAACGACGGTGACATGATGACCGTTCTGGATGTGCTGGCAAAGGATGTGGGGGTCATTGGCGTCTTCTCCGACTGGCCGGCCACGACCACGTTCTACGCCAACTGTATGGGGTTGCGTTAACGAACAAGGGCGCGAACTCGCGCTGGATGGTGAAAAACGACCACGCCGGCTATTGCCGGCGTGGGTCCGCGAAGCGGAGAAATCGGAAGATTTCGACGCCCTTGGTCAAAACAACTGATGTTCTTTAGTCCTCGTCAGAACCAGCCTCACTTGCTGGTGGGTAGAAAATCTGCACCACCGTCTCAGCCCCTTTCAAATGGGTTGCCATACGCGTGTCCGCTGGTCGTATACGAATATTAGGGGTTTGATAGGTATCGGGGTCATCCACTGAGGTATCCGGCCCAACCGTTTGCAGAATCTGGATCTGTTCACCGGTTGTGTCGGTGATGGTGGTGTAGTCAGGCAGGGCTTGCTGATACCAGGCGGTGACTTCTTCCGGAGATTTCCGGGTCAGGAAAATCGCCAGCGGCAGGCTCTGTACCGGCCCACTGGTAGAGCTGACATCAATTCCTTCGGTAGCATGAATCAACAGCTTGCTTTCGGGGATGACGGGCAGGGTAACCTTCTCCTCATCGCCTTCAGTGATATCGCTGAGGGTGGAGTGGGCATAGGTAACACTGGCCGCAAGTGCCAGCAGGCAGAGGGTGAACAATCGTATAAAGGGCATGACTACCTCCCTTTTTTATAGCGGGTCGGTGGAAGAGGGCCCGGGTTACCCCGGACCCCTGGCCTTCATGGTTCAGAACTGGCAACGACCAGCGCCGGCATTGGCGCTTACCTGTGCCCGTACCTGGCTGGTGGGCAGCAGGTCATACTGGTACGGCGGGGTAAAGCTTGTGGTTGAAGTCACCCGGGGCCCTGCAATGACGCAGTCGTTGCCGGATTCCCACTCCACATCAATAAACTCATTACCGCGGGTATCCCAGTAGCCGACCTGACTACTGTAGCAGGATACGATCGGGTTACGGCTGCTCTCGAATACGTTGTTATCAATGCGTACTTGAGCGCCCATACGACTGTTGATGCCGGTATCGAGAATATTGCGATAGTAGTTGTTATAGATGTGGGTATCGCCAAAGCGGTTCAATGGCGTACGGGAATAGGTGTTCTCCCAGAGGTTGAAAGCGTAGGTGATCCGGCGGTTATTGTTGCGGTCACTGTCGCTGTGGCCTGCGAGGGCGGTTTTCCAGCTGTCGTGGAGGTGGTTCCAGGTGATGGAAATATTGTTGGCGTCTTTCTTGGCGTCAACCAGACCGTCGTAGTAGTCCTTGTCCACATCCAGGCTGTTATGGATGGTGTTATGGTCAATCCAGATATTGCTGGACGGTCCTTCAATGCCGATGCCATCACCATCGCCTTCACGGACGTAGCGGATGGTCAGGTTGCGTACGATGATATTGTTGGCGCGCCAGATCTTGATGCCGA
>JAJUHY010000359.1 GCA_029265735.1 Marinobacter segnicrescens
CGATCTGCATTACTGCACGCGCAACGCCGGCCAGGATCCCATGGTGGATCGACTTCGGGCGCTTTGCGATGGCTTTCCCGGGATACACCTCGAGATTCATGACAGCAGCAAGGGGCAGGGGTTGTCTGCCGAGACGTTGTCTACCAACGGACGCTCGGCAGCAGGCGCAGAGGTCTGGTTCTGCGGCCCGGCAGGGCTGGGGGAAGCCATTAGAAACGGCTTGCGGGCAGCACCGTTCCGCCTGACTCGCTTCCATAAAGAAGCCTTCCAGTTCCGCTGATAATGTCTGGTTTGTTCAGGGCATTGTCAGGTTAGCGTCTTAAAGTGGATTTAACACAACCAGCAGGAGAGACACCATGAAGACCAAACCCATTCTTTTGAGCCTGTCTTTATTGCTTCTCAGTGGCACCGCACTTGCCGATGGCGACTGCAATGATCCGGTGGCGAATTGGCAGCCCCGTGAAAATCTGCGGGAAAAACTGGAAGCCGAAGGCTGGACAGTTCACCGAATAAAGGTTGACGACGGTTGTTATGAAGTCAGGGGCCTCGATGCCGATGGGGTCAGGGCAGAAGCCTCCTTCGCGCCCGCTTCACTGATCATGATGAAATGGGAGCGTGAAGACAGTGACTATGAGGAGAGGGACCACGGCAACAGGAAAAATGGACAGGACAATCCCAAAAGTCAGGCGCAACGCAACGGCATCGTCAAGGGTCGCCCCACGGTTACCGTTGAGTAACTGATTGAATTTGGCCTGTTCATTTAACGCTCATCAGGTTTTCGGAGACCATTTATGAAAACGTTTGTTCTCACTTGCAGCCTTTTTGCAGCCCTGGTTATACCGGCATTCGCCCAGGCCCGCGACGTGACCTTCACTACGGAACTACAGAATTACGGTGGCGATGGAGCCTATCTGGCTCTGTATCTTACGGATGCCGCCGGGGAATATCAGGGTACCCTTTGGGTTTCCGGGAAGAAATCTAAATACTACAAACACTTGGGAGGCTGGGCCCGTGGCAGTCGGCTTGATCCGGCAGAGTACGATGGCTTGACCGGTGCCAGTGTCACCAGTGGCCGCACGTTGAAAATCACTCTTAACCTAGATGATTCGCTGATCGACAACGGTTATGAGGTTCGGGTCGACTCTGCCGTTGAGGATATGCGCGATATTCGAGCTGATGTCATAGCCCCCCTGACCACTGAAGGTTCCGGGAAGCCGGTTTCCGGGCGCGGTTACGTGCGCGCTCTTACCTACGAGCTTCAATAATCCACCGGGAGCGTCGGCTATGTTGCGCAAGTTCCACAGCTTACCGGGCCTGCTTGCTGGTTTGCTTCTGATGGTTCTCTCAGTCACGGGTGCTGTGTTGGCTTTGGCGCCGGTGCTGGAAAGAGCCTCAGCGGTCATTCCGGCTTCCGGTGAAATCAGTATCGCCGAGCTGGCTGACCGGATCGTTGCTCACTATCCCGGGACTGAACAGATCGTGCGAGAACCTTCTGGCAAGGTCATTGTGTATTACAGCCATGACGGCCAGGCCGGTGCGGATCTGGTGAATCCGGTAACAGGTGAGGGCACCGCACCCTACGAACCTTCCGCATTTTTTGGC
>JAJUHY010000229.1 GCA_029265735.1 Marinobacter segnicrescens
CGGTGAGCACGGAGAGGTGCTGGTGAAAAGCCCCACGACCATGATGGGCTATTACCGGGATGAGGAGCGACCCAGAGAAGCCATGACCGAAGATGGCTTTCTGCGAACCGGTGATATAGGCGAGATTGATGAGCTGGGCCGCCTGAAGCTTACGGGCCGGCTCAAGGAGATCTTCAAAACCAGCAAAGGCAAGTACGTGGCTCCGGCTCCGATCGAAAACAAGCTGATGAGCAACGACAATATCGAAGCGGTGTGTGTCACGGGGGAGAACCAGGTATCACCCTTCTGTCTGGTTATGCTGTCTGAAGCCGCCCAGCATCAGCGCAATGATCCGGACGTACGGCAGCGGCTGGAAGCGGAGTTCACCGCCTTGCTCAAAGACGTCAACCAGACCCTCGATCCCCACGAGCAATTGCGTTTTATGGTGGTGGTCAAGGAGCCCTGGACTATGGAAAACAACTTCCTGACGCCCACCATGAAGCTCAAACGGAACGTGGTGGAAGACGCTTACCGGGCCCGGGTTGAGGACTGGTATGGCCGGAATCAGACCATAATCTGGGAATGACAGCCGCCTTATTGCTGGCTGTAAGCCCGTGCTGAGCCGATGGATCGGCTCATCAGAATGATGGGTACGATGCCCGCCACTACGATAATCAGCGCCGGTAGGGCGCTGATTCCCAGCATTTCATCGGACGCGTACTGGTAAACGTAGGTAGCCAGGGTGTCGAAATTGAACGGGCGCAGGATCAGCGTGGCTGGCAGTTCCTTCATACAGTCTACGAACACCACCAGCGCCGCGGTCAGTATGGTGCCCCGGAGCATGGGCAGATGCACCTGGAGCAGGGTTGCCGTCGTGCTCCTGCCAAGGGAGCGGGCGGCCATATCCATGCTGGGGGTGATCTTCTGCAGACCGCTTTCAAGGCTGCCGGCGGATACCGCCAGGAAGCGCACCGTATATGCGAAAACCAGGGCAAAGCCGGTACCACTCAGGAGCAGCCCGGTGCTGATGCCAAACGAGTCCCTCATCCAGGCGTCGATCTGGTTGTCGAAGGCGGCCAGCGGTACGATCACACCGACCGCCAGAACAGCCCCCGGCATGGCATAGCCGAGGCTGGACAGCCGCATCAGGGTGCGCATGGGGCGTGTGTCATGGAGCCGGCGGCTATAGGCCAGAATCAGTCCGATCACCAGGGTAGTAAGCGCGGCAGATGTCGACAGAATCAGGCTGTTGGCGGCGTTATTGAGAAAGTCGCTGGTCCAGCTTTGCTCGAAATAGATCAGCGCGTAATGGCCCAGCACCACCGCAGGCACCACAAAACCCAGCAGGATCGGTGCGGCGCAAACTGCCACGCAAATCCACTGGCGCGGCCGGCTGATCACAAACCGCTGAATCGGAGCACGGCTGTCTCGTCCGGCGTACTGTTTCTGCCGCCGGCGTGAATAGCGCTCAAGTGTCACCAGAACAACCACGAAGGTCAGCATGACCATGGCAATCTGCGCCGCGCCGCCGAGATTGCCCAGGTTCATCCAGGTGTCAAACAGGCCAGCGGTCAGGGTGTGTACAGCAAAATAGTCCACGGTGCCAAAATCATTCAGGGCTTCCATAAGGACCAGTGAAAGTCCCACCGCAACCGCAGGACGGGCAATGGGCAGAACTACCCGGAAGAAGGTGCTCAGGGCCGAGTGGCCCAGGCTGCGGCTGACCGCGAACAGGGACGGTGACTGTTCCAGAAACGCCGCCCGGGCCAGCAGATAGACGTAGGGGTACAGCACCAGCCCTAGCATCAGCGTGGCGCCCCACAGGCTCCGGATTTCCGGGAACCAGTAGTCCCTGGCACTCTGCCAGCCAAACCAGTCCCTAAGTGCACCCTGGACAGGGCCGGCATATTGCAGAAGGTCGGTATAAACGTAGGCGATGACATAAGCGGGGACCGCAAAGGGCAGCAGCAACGCCCACTCAAACAGTTTCCGGCCGGGAAACTCGCACATCGTCACTGCCCATGCCGTCGCCAAACCAATGCTCAGGGTTATCACCGAGATGCCAGCCATTAACAGCAAGGTGGTCCAGACATAGCGGGGAAGGGTGGTTTCCAGCAGGTGCGGCCAGATATTTTCGTCGGGAAAGAACGCCAGCCAGGCAATCGAAAAGACCGGCAATGCGACAATGGCGGTAATGATCGTGGCAGCAATCAGCCACCGTTTGGAGGTGCGGCGCGGCGTCAGCGGTGACGGGGTAACCGGTACATCAGAGACGGCGGCCTGCTGGTTCATGGTCATCCTGTTTGCGGCAAAAGTGCAGGAGTGTACCCAACAGCGCCCATGGCAGACAATGACAGAGGTCAGGAAGGCGACCCGAATTTCAGCCCGGGCCGCCGGATACCGTCAGGTCAGACCATGGTATCAGCGATCGTAGTCGACCCGGTCAACCATACGTACCGCTTCGGGTGAATGCTCGGCAATGGTCTGGAGGGGGAGCGTATCGGGGTTAAGCTCATCCCATTCCGCCACGATGCCGGTTGGAGGCACGTTCGGGTTGCCCGGGAATTCGTTATTAGCCCTGGCATAGATCTGCTGGGCCTCGGCGCTGGACAGGTACTCCATCAGCGCAATGGCGTTGTCACGGTTTGGCGCGCTGCGGGTGAGGGCAATGCCGCTGATATTGATGTGCGTGCCGCGATCGTCACTGTTGGGGAATACGATGCGCACCTGCTCCGCTACAGGACGCTGCTCTTCGTCCTGCAGCATGATGCCGTAGTAGTAGCTGTTGCCGATGGCAACGTCGCACACGCCTTCAGCAATGGCCTTGATCTGGTCGCGGTCACCGCCCTGGGGTTTGCGGGCCAGGTTGTCTTTAAGTCCCTGCAGCCATTTCTCGGCTTCTTCTGCGCCATGGTGGGCGATCATGGAGGATATCAGGGCAATGTTATAGGGATGCTTGCCGCTGCGGGTACAGATACGGCCTTCCCATTTGGGATCAGCAAGCTCTTCGTAAGTAGTGATGGCACCTTCCTCAACCCGGTCAAGGGAGGTGAAAATCATCCGCCCACGGGTGGTCAGGCCGAACCATTTGCCTTCCGGGTGACGAAGGTTCTCCGGAATGTTCTTTTCGAGAGTTTCGTTATCAAGGGCGGCGGTCAGATCCCGGTCGACCAGATCCGAGATGCGCGAGATATCCACCGTCATCACTACGTCTGCCGGACTGTTACGGCCTTCCCGTTCCAGACGTTCGGCCAGCCCCTGACGGGCGAAGACCACGTTGGTTTTAATGCCGGTCTCCTCGGTAAAAGCGTCCAGCAGGGGCTTGAGCAGGAATTCCTGCCGGTAGGAGTAGATGTTCACTTCACCGCTGGCGGCGGCGGGCAGGGGGGCAAGCGTAACCGCGCAGGCGGTAATGGCGGCGGCCAGTTTCATTTTCATAGTGGCGATTCCGTCGCTGATTAGTAAAAAAAATCATTCTCATTACTTGGGAGGGTGCTGTCAACCAGTTCACAGTCTTTCTTCGGATAAGGTTTGTTACGATTCAGTGCTATGTTTCGGGACGATTTTTCTGGTTAAGTAGACCGGTAACCCACCCAATTGAAGCAGGTTTACAACAGTCATGGCACAACCGGATCGACGAGAGCACATTCGCACAGCGCTTAACGCCAGGGTACGTGTGACCCATGACACTCTTGGCCAGCGGGACTTTGCGACCCGTGATATTTCCGACGGCGGCGTGTTTGTTGTCGTAGAAGAGGACGACTTCATGCCTGAGCTGGGGGACGTGGTCACCGTTCAGGTGCAGGGGTTACCGGTGCCGGCACCGGAACTGCGGATGACCGTTGTGCGCCAGACTTCGGACGGATTTGGCTTGCAGTTCGCCGAGCTCTGACTCCCACCTCCGCTCTGTCAGAAAGTGCCCTTTATCGGAACATGCGTCCATTATGTGTACGGGTTGTGATCCCTGTCACAGCATGTCGCCGGGTTTCAGGTGGACAATGGCCGGTGGACGAGAACTAACAGGGAGGTAGACGATATGGAAGTTGTCGAGAAGCGTCCGGGGCAAAGGTGGAGGGTGGGTGTAACTCAGAAAAAAGTCAACGCCCAGGATCTGAAGGTCGGCATGTTTGTGTCGGATCTGGATCGTCCCTGGCACCTGACACCTTTTCCGATCCAGGGCTTTTATATCCGTTCCCAGGATGACATCCGGGCACTGATCTCCCATTGCCGCTGGGTGATGGTGGATGTGGCCGAAG
>JAJUHY010000071.1 GCA_029265735.1 Marinobacter segnicrescens
CATCCGGCGCCTTGAAGAAATCCGCCAGCAGTCGGTTTACGGGGTGAGGCCCAATCGAATCTGGCGGGAAGCGGCATTGAAGTACGTCAAGGACCACAAGCACAAGCGCAGTATAAAGCGGGACGTGCAGGACTTGAAGGCGCTGGATGGTTATATCGGCAAACTGCCGGTGAATCATGTCCATGCCGGAAGCCTGCAGAAGTTCATCGACGCCAGGCGCAAGGAGGGCGTGAAGGCGGCCACGGTGAATCGGTCGCTGGCTGTGGCTCGCAGGATACTGAGATTGTGCGCGGAGCTGTGGCGGGACGAATGCGGCATGACCTGGTTGGACACAGCTCCCATGATACCGGACGTTGACTGGCAGGATAGCCGGGAGCCGGCACCGATAACCTGGGCAGAGCAGGGAAGGCTGTTTCAGGAATTGCCCAGCCACCTGAAAGATATGGCGGAGTTTGCCGTTCACACCGGGTGCCGGGAGTCTGAAATCTGCGCCCTGCGCTGGGAGTGGGAAGTCTCGCTGCCGGACAATGGTTTCGGGTTTGTGTTGCCTGCCAGCGTGACGAAGAACGGCTGTGATCGGCTGGTGGTACTGAACGCAACGGCGAGAGCCGTGGTAAACCGCCAGCGCGGCAAACACCTGGAGCGGGTGTTCACGTTCCAGGGCAGGCCAGTGGCGTCCATCTTCAACAACGGGTGGCGCAAAGGCCGGAAGAAGGCCGGATTGAGCCACGTTCGCGGGCATGACCTGCGTCATACTTTCGGGCGACGACTGAGGGCCGCGGGGGTGAACGAAGAAACGCGGGCCGAATTGCTGGGCCACAAGCGCGGATCGGTCACCACGCATTACTCAGCGGCGGAAGTCTCGGAGCTGGTCAAAGCGGTGGAATTGATTGCCGAAAAGACTGGGCCGGATTCGGATGGTGTGGCCGTCGTGAAATTCAGGTTTGGGCACAAAATGCCCACAGAGGCAAAAAAAAGGGTCACGACATAAGCCGCAACCCTTTGAGAATACTGGTAGCAAGGGGCGGAGTCGAACCGCCGACCCCAGCATTATGAGTGCTACCAGCAAACGTAACCGGTTGATTTTATTGTAGCCGAAAGCACTGCCCTCGCCCACAAGTGCCCGACAATGCGTAACTATGAAAATGCGGTGCCCACAAAATGCCCGCAAGCGCCCACAGGATAGGCGAGCTTTGACGCGAAAGCGCACCTGCACCCCATATATGGGCGCGAAGCTGGGCAGGGCATTGATATAGAAGGAAAAGCGGGCGTTTCGTGTGCCGAGAAAATCGGGAATTTGGGTCGTTACGAATCAAAGCCTTACATTATAGTTTTGGTTGTCGATTTCTTTGCAAGCCACGGAGCAACCGCCCAAAGGTGCGACGGAAAGATCCGGTGCTTTTTGATGAAGAAATTTGGGTGCCCTGTCATTACAACGGCCTTCGCCACCAGCTCTGAACAAAACCACTTGAGCGGGCTCTGGTTGCGGGATCAGAAGGCCTGACCAGGTCAGATCAGGCTGACCCGGGCGAACACATGCCTGCTGGATTCGGACTTGCCGAAGAAGTAGTTGATCGGATCACCAACTCCGGTGACATAGTTCACCGTCAGAAATTCCCCGGTCGGCAGCATTGAATCCGTCAACTCAAACGAGGCCATGACCTTGCCGCCACTTTTGGCAAACGAGCCAACGTTCACCGCTATCTGAAGAAAACCCTCTGCCCTGATCGACGGAGCAACATGGTTGATCAGATAGGTGAAATCATAGGTCTCTGTATAAGGCTCTTCGTAGCCGGTCAGGTCAGACTTGCCGTTTATAGGGCCAGTCTGGTTATTACTGCTGTCCTCCACCACGTAGCTATCATCTTTTACCTTGCTGCCACCTGACCACAGCTCAAGCCTCGCAATCACTGTCCGGGCGGTGTCGCGAACCCGAGTCCACTGCCCGAACTCATCACTTGATTCATTGGAAGTCTGGGAGTAGGTTTCGGCCCGAACTCGCACGGCCACCAAGTCGAACCGGCCATCAACGTGCATGGTCGTGAGGTCTGGCATGTACGTGCTGTCGGTCAGATTGTAGGTGAGGCTTCCATAATGGCCGTCGCCAGTGGTCTGACCCTGGGACACATGGCCCCAACTGCCAGACGTGGACTGGATGTAGCTCTCTAACGGCTCGGAACGATATATCACGCTTTCGCCAGCCTTAACCTCAAGCGCACCAGATTGCCGCGTTCGGTCTGCGGTTGTCGTGTTGTCTCGGGTTACCGGATCGCCGCCGGTGCTCATTACGAAGAGCGTAGATTCCGCCCCGGTGTCCGAGCGCGCTGGGAACGTTATCGAAACCCGGGTTTCCTCATTGCCCTTGAAATCATAGTACAGTGTCGCAGTGGCCGCCGGCGCGCTGCCGTCCCTGGTCTCACTCGTTGATACGGTGCCGCCCGTGAGCGGAATGTAATCCGAGAAGCTGTCGTAAACGATGGTTACGGAGCCACCAGACAGGTCAGCCTGCTCGAACGATTCCGTAATGCCCCCGCCGTTCCAGCGGTACACATAGCACTCGCCTAACTCGTCCTTGGTGCAAGTGAGCACCATGCTGTTTCCGTCGCGGCTGAAGTAGGCGCCCGAGCACGGCGGGAAGGTATGAGAGGCGCTGAACGTCGCCAGCTCGCTTGGGTTGTATGGAGAGCCACCTTCTGGCCAGTACAGCTCCCATAGCGTCAGGTTAAGCGTGGCGCTGTCACGGCTTCGGTGCATCCCCTGGGCATTGGACACGCAGATTCTCAGATACCGATCACCATTTCGGTAATGGATGGCCGCGCCTTCCAACGTAGTGAACTGGCTGAATCCGAGAGAATAAATGACCTGGCCTTTCCAGTACACGGCGTCAGCGCCGGAAAAGGATATCGCTTCACTGGGCTCCCAGCGATACAGTGCACACATCCGGCTGCGAGGGCCGTTCCAGCTCAGGACGTCCTGCTTGTCTGGCCCAACCCAGTTGCGATCGCCATAGATTTGGCCCAGCCCTCGGGTCGTGTTCCAGCTTCCGCCAACCGGGGAGAACGCCCAGGCGCGATCTGTGCCGCCCAAGGTGCCAAGCGGTGGGTTAATCGGCGTGCCGCCGCCATCCTCGAACGGCTTACCGTAACCGATAGGAGTATTGTTGGACTGCATCACAGACGGCACACAGATCAGGTCATTTACCACGCACGGCACAGGCTCACTCTCAAAGCCAACCACAAGCGGGCCAGATTGAGTGAAGCGCACCACCACCCGGTCGCCATCCGTGAAGGCAGAGCCATTGCAATTCATGTAGACAATCGGCACCTGCTCAAGCACAGACTGCCTGTTGATAGGCAGGTTCTGAGCCGATGATCTGGCGTCGTCCAACTGAACCCGGCAGGTGTCGTTCTGGATATTGGAGATCGTGCCCACGCGATACCGGGGCAGCCACTTCTGCACGCCGGGTAGCAGGGCCGCATTCAGGTAAATCTGCGGGCCAGACTGGGCAAGGTTCGGAAACAGTGCGCCATCGCGTGTGGCATCATAGGCCGCGCCATCCTCGAAGCCCGGCTGAATCAGCGTACCCTGTCCGCCCTCGTCGTTGATATCGACCAGTCCGACTTCGCCAGTCAGCTCCACCGAGTAATCCGCACACCACAAGTCCAGCTCCCGGCCTTCCGGCACTTGCTCAAGCTGGTTCTGGCGCTTGCGGTTTGCCAGGTCTTCGGCGATCAGTTCGGCCACTTTCAGGCGCAGTTGGCCGGCTTCGGATTGCAGGCGGATCAGCTCGGCCTGAAGGGTGGTTATTTTCTGCAGCGCACCGTCCGCGCCGGCGGCATAATCCGGGATCAGGTCATCGATCTCCTGCGCCTTATCTCTAACCGCATCGTCGGCGTGGATCAGATCCAGCTTTGCCGTCGGTAACTCAACCGCCAGCTCCGCCAGCCGGGCCTGCACCTGCGCCAGCTCTTGCTGTATCCGTTCCACGGCCAGCTTCTGACGCACGCGGTACAGCCCTTCGCCCTTGTGTTCGAGGATCTCGCCTTTGCTCACCGTTCACCCACTTCGCAGAACTTATCGGTTTGAGATACGTAATAGTTGATGTAGCCCGCCCGAAAAGTTTCGCCCATGGCGTCCACGGTCATGCCCGGCTGCAAGAACAGATCGATGTCGCAGCGCACGCGGCGTTTCGCGTTCTGGATGCTGATGGTGCGAATGCCGGTCAGAGTGCGTGATCCGCTGAAAGCAGTCCTCGCGGGCAGGTAGCCGGAGACCGTCACGGTCAGGGCGCGCTGTCCGCGGTCTGGGCGCAGCGTATTAAACCGTGAGCGCAGGATTTCTTCATAGCGCACTTCGCCGGTCGAAAATTTGTAACCCTTCTGGATGACCAGTTCGCCGTTCTGCCGGGCCTGAATGTCTGGCAGCAGCGCTTCTGCCGCCGGGATCACCGCCTGCACGTAAGACGACCGCCCGTCGGCCTGGTTGGTGGCCTGCCAGCTGGAAATGCCGCCAATGTAAAGGTCAGCAAGGCCATCGGCGGCACCCGTGATGATCAGCCGGTACACCTCCTGCAACTGGATCGGCGGCACGCCCGCCAGCCAGTCCTGGAATCCACTAAACGCAACGCCAAAACTCAATTCCGCAGCGATGACACCTTCAATGTCACGAACCTCGCCGGCGAAGCTGGCATCAAAGTCCAGTCTCGCGCTTAGAGGCCCGCCAGCAGCAACGACGCCGGAAAGGGCGGATGCAAAATCAAGCGTTACCGTGATTACGCCGGATATACCAGAGCCGCCGAAAGTCAGATTCGACCAATCAGGAGGCGTATAGGCTCCCGCGTAATCCGTGAAATCAAGATTGTTCCAGTCCGGAGGGGTGTAGGACATTACGGTCCGCCTCCTGCCGTGGAACCATCGTAGAAGTATTGCCCTTCAATTGCCGGCTGGGCATTACCATTGAAGTCAAAAATCAACCAGAATGGCTCTGATATCTTTGTGTCATCGAAAGTGAAAGAGAAGGATCCACCGCTGGCGTAACCGAGGAACACGGTTTCAAAGGTGGAACCGGTGTTGAAACCAGTGTTTGCAGCAAATACCACTGCCTCAACAGCACCCGGCGGCAGCGTGATATCTCCGGACACAGTTCGAGTTGCCATGTTACTGACCACCCACGGTGAAGGTTCCAGAGGTTATGCTCACCGGCAGACCGGTCGAAATGTTCACGGTATTGAGCTGGATGTTTCCACCACCACCACTCTGGGTGACAGACAGGTAAAGCACCTCCGCACCAGTGCGATCAAGGATCCTGGCCCAGCCCGCAGTGCCTGAGTTGTTCGCCGAAGGATCGTCGGTGATCACGCCGAAGGTAATCACACCATTCGATTCCGTTCCTGCAGTGGTAGTCAGGTCATGCTCTGAAAGCAGGGTGTCAGTGATGGTCTGCCCCATGCTGGAGGGCTCTGTGCCGTCGTAGATTTCCAGCTTGGGATTGCTTGCGCTCCCGTTGGTAATCGCAGCCAAGATCTCTTGGGCAATACTGGCTCGCAATGCAGTGGTCAGTTTCATTCATCAATCCTCTTTTCAACCAGAATCTGGACCTGTGCTTCGTCGTCGGTCAGCGAAAACGGCCCGGGCGCGCCGATAAAGCAGCCCTCTTCGGTCGCCACAATCAGCCGGCTGTAGCTCTTTGCCAGCCTACGCACGGTATCCACGGTGTCGCGGTCACGGGCAGGCCAGCGGATATCCAGGGTGCGGTCCGCATCGGAATACCCGAAGTCAGTTATCACAGCGCCGCCATCCAACGTGGCGATACGGTTGTTCCGGCGCTCGAAGTCGGCAAGGCCGCCGCTGTCCACGTTGGTCAGGATCACGTGGCCTTCGAGATCAAACAGCGGTGCGGTTATGGATACGTTGCTCATTGGATCAGTCCCAGCAACATTTCTTCGCCGTCTGCGTTCACGCGAACCTGAATCTCGCGCAGGATTTCAAACATAAAGGCCTCCAGGTGTGGCGCCAGGCCATCGCCGTTTACTTTGATGAGGGCGTCGCCTTTGGATAGCTGGCGAGTGCGCTGCTTGATGTATTCGATCTGCGCCTGGTTCAGGTCTTCCTGTTGCTTCATGGACCGCTGGCGAAGCTCGTTTTCCTTCTTGATCTGCTCCCGCACGTTGAATCCGAAGCGGTCCCAGTCCGGCGCATCGTTGCCGAACAGGGAGCTGATCACTTCGCCGGTACTTTTGAAGGAATCGCTCAGGGTCTGGGCAATGGCTTCCACTTTCTTCGCGTTGGCTTCCGCCTCGGCAATGTTCAGGCTTACCTTGCCCTCAATCAGCGCGATCTTCTCGTTACTGGCAAGCTCCATCATTTTCATCTGATATTCTTCAGACTTTTTGATGGTCTCTTCGGTTTTTTTGGCGGTATCGTCCAGCGACTTGCCGGTTTTAACGATGGTGCCGCTGAATGAGTTGGCCTTGCCGGTGGCTTCGTCGTAGCCGATCGTGAGAGAGGTGTTTGCCTCTACCAACTTCTCGGTGTCGGTCTTGACCCGATCCAGCGCGCCGCCGGAGGATTCGATCGTCTGAGTGGTTTCCTTTTGCTGATTCGCCGCTTCCACCAGGCTGTCGGCGTAATCCTGCCAGCCCTGCTGGGTCTCCTTGGTGGCCGTAGCTGTGTCGCTGAGCATGTCTGACAAGCGGCCATTCATCTCTCGGAGCTCGCTCGTCTCATCCTTGAGCCGCTTCAGCTCTCCGGTAACGGGCGCAAACTGCTGGGCGATGCGGTCCAGCTCATCGGCGTTCAGCTGGTCATAAAGCCAGCCGCCGATAGAGTTGCCGAATTTTTCCTCCAGCGGTTTGATGATGGCGTCATTGATTACAGTCCCGATCCCGTAGCCGCCAGCGAGGGCCAAGCCAACAAGGCCGCCTTTGCCGGCACCCGTTGCAATGGATTTCACGCTGTTCAGGTTGCCAATCAGCGCTTTGAAGCCCTGGGCACCCGCGAGGGCAGTCAGGCCGGTGCCGACAGATTCGAGCCCGGAGCCCAGGCCTCCGAGCAGCGGAAGCACGGTATCAATCGTTTTTGCCAGACCCAGCAGTTCGCCCACGCTTTTCTGTGTGGCGCTGCCCAGATCCTGGAATTCATCAATGCCGGTGCCGATGGCCTTGAATAGCGGCTCAAGGCCGTCGATGATCCCGGCGGTGACATTGGTCAGGGCAGTGAAGCCATCCACAATCTTCTGCAGCGCTTCCTGCAGCCCCTCCACGGTGGTCAGATCAATCTCGCCGAACACGGCGGTGAAGGCGTCCTGCAGCTCGCCGCCAAGGTCTCCGAAGGCATCCAGCAGGCCAGTCAGGTTTACGCCTTCGAACGCTTCTGGCAGGTTTTCCGCGATGATGTTGATGCGGTCGGCGAGGTCGTCCAGACCGGTGCGCAGGGCGCTGAACAGAACGTCCGCGTTATCGCCCTGGATGGCTTCCCGGAAGCTGTCCATCAGGTTGGTGGTGGCGTCGGCGACGTTCTTGGTCTGGTCGATATACTCAAGTCCAGCGGTGGCCGCTGCGGTGGTAAAGGCTGCGTTCAGCTGCTTGAGTGCAAATTCAGCGGATGCGGTTTTGACTTCGAACTCTTCCAGCGCCGAGCCAGAAGACTCCATGGCCACCTTCAGGATCTCCTCGGAGCGCTCCGCATTGTTCAGCACCGCCAGGAATCGGGACATCTGCTCCGCGCCAGCG
>JAJUHY010000099.1 GCA_029265735.1 Marinobacter segnicrescens
CTGCAGGAAAAAGGTGTCTGAGCGAAGCGAGTTCTTTTTCCGAAAGAAACGACTCCCCACCGCGGGCCCAGGCACCGATTCCCGACCGCAGACACCTCAGTCTCCGCACCGATTCCCAACCGCAGGCATCTCAGTCTCCACCGCAGGCACCCAGCCCCCGTCGACGACCCAAACACCCAGTCTAGAAATAGGGCATAATCGACTCACCCCAAAGATGCAGCTCCTCCAGAATATGCATCTGCTCCGGAGTGGTATCAGGACTCGCTGCCAGCCGCTGCAATTCCCGACCGTAGGCCTCCAGAGACAACCAGCCCTTCTTCGGCGCCATCAATCGTTCACGGCGGAAGTTTTCCCACCGTTCCTGGTCTTCGTCCATTAACGTACCCGGATAGTTGCGGGCCCGGTAACGGAACAGCAGCTCCTCCAGGCGGGCATCCTCAAAGCGGATATCCAGCTCCCCCAGCGCCTCCGGCGGCTGACTGATCACCCAGTTGAGTTTTTCCCGGTCCGAATTGCTGATAAAACCGCCGGCATAAAGCTGCTCATCCGGATCGATCAGATCGCTCTCCAGGGACTGACCAAAGGCCTCGGCGATGCGCTCGGGCAGACCAGCGGCGGACCGCAGGGCGGCAAGGTTCTGCCGCAGGATATTGCCATCAAGCTCCAGCTGCGCCAGCCGCTCCGGGCTCAGGCTCTTGAGCATGGTCCCCGGGGCCAGCACCGGACATTTGTTCAGCTGCACGCCCTTGAGGGGGAAGCGGCTGATGCCCTCCCCCAGCTCAGCCTGGGACGTGAACACCCGCTCCCGTATCTGCTCCGGCGTCGCGTTGATCAGCTCGGTGGGATCTTCCCGCAGATCGTAGACAATCACCTGGTTTTTATTGGTCGGATGCTCCGCCACCGGCGCCACCATGGCGCAGCAGCCCCGGCTGGCCGGGTATTTGGCGGAGATATGGAACACCGGCTTCATGGTCGCGGTATTGAGCATGGCCCGGGCGGAATGCTTGTCCTTGTTGCTGAGCACAAAGTCGTACAGGCGTGGCTGCTTTTCCCGGATCAGTCTGGCCAGGGCGATGGTTGCCTGCACATCGGACATGGCGTCGTGGGCGGATTCGTGGGCGATGCCATTGGCAGCGGTCAGGTCTTCCAGGCGGAAGCTGGGGCTGCCGTCTTCCTTGCGGGGCCACTCGATGCCCTCGGGGCGCAGGGCATAGGTCAGGCGCACCATATCGATAATATCCCAGCGGGAATTGCCGTTTTGCCACTCCCGGGCGTAAGGATCGCGCAGGTTGCGGTAGAGGGTGTGGCGGGTGACTTCGTCGTCGAATCGCAGACTGTTGTAGCCCACCACGCAGGTGCCGGGCTGACTAAAGGCCTCGTTAATCTGCGCTATAAACTCCGCCTCCGGCAGTCCACGTTCCATGGCGATCTGTGGCGTGATACCGGTGATCAGGCAGGCCACCGGGTTCGGCAGGTAGTCATCCGTGGGCTTGCAGTAGATAACCAGTGGCTCTTCAATAATATTCAGGTCGGCATCGGTACGCACACCAGCAAACTGGGACGGCCGGTCGTGGACCGGGTCTGCGCCGAAGGTTTCGTAGTCGTGCCAGAAAAAAGTGGGGGTCACACCAGGGCTCCCGTTACTCGTCGGATGCCGAAGTGTACCAGTTTCAGTAATTACCGCTCTATTGCGACGCTGATTCCCCGCCCCTGCGGTTGGCGAGCCAAATGGCCTGATAGGGTTTCAGGGTGAGGCTGCCCGACAGATCATTCACTTCCAGACCACTGATCAGATCCTGCCACTGCTCGTCTCCGATCAGATTGATGTCGGCCAGCGCTACCTGCTGCAATTCATCCGTAATGTTGAACAGACAGAAAATGGACTGTTCCTGGTTCATGCTCTGGCGCCAGAAGCCAAAAATCTTCAGCCCAAGGTGCAGGGTAAATTGAGCCGCATTGGGATGAAACGCCGGCTGCTGCTGTCGCAGTGCGATCAGTTTCTTCAGTTGCTCAAAAACCTGACTGTGATGACTGAGGGGGTTTTGCAGCTCCTGTTCCAGCACATCCAGGCTCCACTGGCTGCGGTTGATGGAGCGAAAGCGGCCGGTCTGCTCCATCCGCCCGTAGTCGTTGCTGGTGCCGAGCAGACTGTGAATGTAGAAACCGGGAATGCCCTCCAGCGCCAGCATCACTCCATGGGCGCACAGGAAACGCTGCAGTTGCCACTGGTCAGGCCCATGCAGCTCGGTGCCTTTCAGTGCGTCCCACAGGGAAATGTTGATTTCATAGGGCTGTTCTCCACCCTGCGGCAGGCGCCGGTAGGAGACCTTGCCGCCGAAGCCTTCCATACATTGGATCAGGCTCTGCTTTTCCTCGTCCGTGAGCAGGCCGTCAGTGGGACGCAGGCCGACGCCATCGTGGGAGGCAATAAAATTCAGATAACTGGTGCCCAGCTGGGCCGGCGGCATGCTCATCAGCCAGGTTTTGAGGTGGCGGCAGTTGCCACTGACCAGGGTGTTGATCAGCAGCGGCGGCAACGAGAAGTTGTAGATAACATGGGCCTCGTTGGCGTTGCCGAAATAAGTCAGGTTCTCCCGGTTCGGCACATTGGTTTCAGTAACAATGATCGCCCTCGGCGTGTGGTGCTCCACCAGCAGCCGCAGTACCTTGATAATTTCATGGGTCTGCTGCAGGTGAATGCAGGTAGTGCCCGGCTCTTTCCACAGATAAGCCACCGCATCAAAACGGAAAATCCGCACGCCCTGCTCCAGGTAAAACCGCAGGATGCCGACGAATTCCAGCAGTACCTGAGGGTTGGCAAAGTTCAGGTCTGCCTGGTCCTCACTGAATGTGCACCAGACATGGCGCTCGCCATCATCCGTCTGCACCGGCACCAGCAGGGGTGAAGTTCGGGGTCGCACCACTTCGCTGAGATCCAGAGCAGGGTCCATTTCGATAAAGTAGTCCTTGCCGGGATGAATGCGGCGGCGGAAGTTCTCGAACCATTGACTACTCACCGACATATGGTTGATCACCAGATCCGCCATCAGATGGTAGCGGCTGCCAATGGCGCGGATGTCGTCCCAATCCCCCAGCGCTTCATTCACCGCCCGGTAATCGGTCACGGAAAAGCCGTCGTCAGAGCTGTAGGGAAAAAACGGCAACACATGCACCGCCGTGACGGTATCGGCCAGGCAGTCGTCGAGAAACTGCTTCAACGTGTGCAGCGGCTTTTCATCAGGCCGCAGCACGGTATCTCCGTAGGTGATCAGCAGGATCTCGGATTCGTCCCAGTTATTCTGGTGGGCTGGCGGCCCCTGGCTGTCATCCGCCAGGCCCATGGTGTCCAGCAATTCACCGGCCAGCCATGGGGTATCCAGTGACGGGTAGATCTGCTCCAGCATGCCCGTCAGTTTATGGGTCAGGGAATCGGTCATGGTGCAAAATCCCGGTTATCCAGCTCTACGGCTTCAAGCAGCTCGTCCATCAGGTTGGGCAGCGCGCTTGCGACCCGGCTCCAGCTAGGAATAAAGGGCGCATCCATGGGGTTCTCAAGAAAATAACTGCCTGCAGCCATTACGTTAGCCGCGAACATTTCTACTGCCTTTTCTTCCTTGTGACGGTCAAAGCTCAGGCCGTTGATCAGTGCGTCATTCTGATAGGTCTCGATAAAATCCAGTGCGATACGGTAGTAAGTGGCCTTGATGGTGCGAAATTCTTCGTTGGACAGCACCTCGCCGTTGGTGGCGAGTTTGCGGAACAGCGCCTTGCAGATGTCGAGACTCATCTTGGACAGACCCTGGGTGGCATCTTCCGCTGACAGATCCTGATGCTTGTGGTCGTAGTGATCGGCGATATCCACCTGACAAATCCGGTTGGTGGCATAGTTGCGACGCATTTCTGACAGCACACCGATCTCGAGCCCCCAGTCGCTGGGAATGCGCAGGTCTACGATCACATCACGACGCAGGGAAAACTCCCCCGCAAGGGGATAGCGGAAGCTGTCCATATACTCCAGAAACTCCCGCTGCCCGCAAACCTTCTTCAAAGCCCGCAGCAACGGCGTTACCAGCAGCCGGCTGACCCGGCCGTTCATGCCCTGCTCCGATATCCTTGCGTAATAGCCCTTACAGAACATGTAATTAAAGGACGGATTGGCCACCGGATAGATCAGGCGGGCGAGCAGATCCCGGGAGTAGGTCAGGATGTCGCAGTCGTGCAACGCAATCGACTTGATATGGCCGAGAGCCAGCATGTAGCCGAAACAGAACCAGACATTACGGCCTTTACCCGGTTCTGACGGCGCCAGGCCCTGCTCCTGCAGCTTGCTGTCGATGGCCTGCAGTCGCGGCCCGTCGTTCCACAGGACTTTGACGCTCTGGGGCAGGCCCGAGAAGTAATCCAGGGCGTGGCGATACTGAGCCTCGTCCGCCTGATCCAGCCCGATCACGATCTGATCCAGATAGGGCACGGCCTTGAGCTCTTCCACGATATTGGCCAGTGCCGGGCCTTCCAGTTCCGAGTAGAGCGATGGCAATACCAGCCCCATGGGCCGGGTCTTGCTGAAGGAGAGCAACTCCCGTTCCAGGCTTTCTACCGGACGGCGGGTCAGGTTATGCAGGGTGGTGACAATGCCGTTCTGGTAGAAATCTCCCATACAAATGCTTCCTTGTGCAGTTTGAGGGTGGCGCGATTACAGCCCGGGGCTAGGAACGGTGATAACAATCCAGGATTGCCATGACGCACTGGTTCCACCCTTCCGGGCCGGGCTGACGCGAGCGGATCACCGGGTGGCTGGGCGGTAGCTGAATCCGCTCTTCGCCGGTTCCGGTTGTGATAACAACTGCAAGGTCTGCGCCAGCCAGCATGGCCTGGTCATTGGGGCTGTCGCCGAGGGCTATGGTTTGCCATTTCCGCTCTGGCCATCGGTGCTGGTACAACCCTTTCAACTGCGCCATGGCGTCAGCCTTGTCGAACTGACCCATCACGTGGAGAAACCGCCCACCGGCCAGGGCCTGCAATCCCGCCCGTATCAGTGCCTGCCGGAATTTCGCCAGCTCGTCGTCCGTGCCCTGCCAGATCAGCGGCTCCGTGGCCATACGCTGCCGGGCCCGGGCCGCGCGCTCTGGCGTCAGCCCGGTATGACTGGCTACCTCATCGTCGGTCAGATCTGAAAAGCCGGTAAAAAGGAAACCCTGGGCCCGAAGTTCGTGTAAATACTGCAAAATCCCGTCACGGCTGGCACCCAGGTAAAGCGTTTGCTCCGGCCCCGGATCGAAGTAGTTCTCCGGAACAATAATGGCCGCGCCGTTTTCCACGATGAAAGGATGGCTATTGCCCATTGCACTACGAAGATCCTCGATCTCCGCCCGGGTTTTGCTGGAGGTCAGCACTATCGGAATCGACCGGGCCTTCAGGCGGTTCAGTGCCGGTATGGCCGGGCTCCAGTCATAGGTGTCATGGTCCAGCAGGGTGCCGTCCAGGTCACTGAACAGGATCAGCGCGGGGGCCGCCATCGGTCAGGCCCGGGACAGCAGGTGATCTTCGTCGAGCACCAGAAGCACATCTGCCCTGGCTGGCATTTCTTCCAGGGAATGACGGGTGATGCGCTCGTAGTGCATGACGAAGCGTTCCAGTTCGGCGTCACTCATAATCCGTACCCGGGGGGCTGGTCGTCCACCCTCCTCCCCGGCTTTGGGCGCCGATCGGAACCGCTCCGCCAGCTTGTGCTCCTGTTCGGTGCGCCAGCGCCGGACTGCACTGAACGAGGGCGCCTGCATCATGATCAACTGATCCACCCGCTCAAAGAACTTACGGTAGGGGCCGGCCAGCTGTTCGTTTACGTACTGCCGCCAGCTGCCATCCGGGTCTTCGTTCTTCTCCAGTTCGTTCAGGGGTTCTGCCAGTTCCTGATCGGTCTGGGGCATGGCCCCCAGGCACCAGCCTTCCACCAGAATGATGTTCGGGCGGCCGATAAACAGCGGCCAGTTCTCCTGAGGCTCCCGGTCGTCCAGGGCCTTGTTGAATACTGGCATGGGCGTACGGGAACCGGCATTGGCGGCGATAAGCTCGTCCAATACCTGATTGCCCAGTTTCAGATCATGGGTACCGGGTACGCCCCGGGTTGCCAGCATGGAGTGGACCTCACGGGCCAGTTCGCTGCGGGTTTTACGGGTGTGGTAAATGTCGTCCAGTGACAGGCTCGCCGTGGGGCAGTGATAGCGATAAGCCAGCAATACCCGCACGAAGTCGGTCAGCGTGGATTTGCCGGTGCCCTGGGCTCCGTGTATGCCCACAATCAGCGGTGTGTCAGAGTCCTGGCTGGCCTGATACAGTGACAGGGCCAGGGGCTCGATAACCTCGGTGATGGTCCGGCGGTAGGTCGGCGGCAGCCGGTGCTGGGTCATCAGGGCTTCAAGGGCGTCATCGGTGTCCGTGTTCGGCATGGCAGCAACTCCAGGCGTCTGCAAATATTCCTTTATGGAGCAGGCCTGGCGCCGGAAGATAGCGTGCCTTAGGACGCCAGCACCTGCTGTACATTCAACAGTATAGGAGGAGAATGGCTTGCGGCCAGTGGCGGCGGCCAGTTCCCTTTATGACGGCATTCAGCGGCATCAGAACCAGCAGGCGATTCCTGCAATTACCGGCGACTTTTTACAGCCATGTTCAGCCCACTCCGATGCGGGGGAAGGTGGAGCTGGTCCACTTCAACCGGGACCTGGCTCAGGAAATGGGGCTGTCGGCGGACGACGCCGGGGAATGGACCGATATTGTCGCCGGCCGCGCCCTGCTGGAAGGCATGGAACCGGTGGCCATGAAGTACACCGGCCACCAGTTTGGCATGTACAACCCGGAGCTTGGAGATGGCCGCGGTCTATTGCTATGGGAGACCCAGGGGCCTGACGGCAGGATTTATGACTGGCACCTGAAGGGCGCCGGCC
>JAJUHY010000353.1 GCA_029265735.1 Marinobacter segnicrescens
ATAACCAGCGCTTTTACGGGCCCGGCCCTGCCCTGGGCTCGACTGAACACCAGGATCAGCACCGCCACCGCCCCGAAGGACAGCCAGAAACCCTGGTCCAGCGGCCCGAACGGATCGGCCAGCAAAACCAGCCCCAGACCGATCAGCCATCCCTGCCAGACGCCGGCGAGTCGTCCACCCAGCACCAGCCAGCCGGCAAGTGCCACCATGACCAGAGCCCGCCGGGTTGGTATCGTAAAGCCAGCGAGAAGAGCATAACCCAGAGCCATCAACGTCACTCCCAGCCATAACCAGAGGCGCAGCCGGCCGGACGAAGGCTGCCCCGGCAGCCGGTTAAAGCACCAGCGCAGTAACAACCCGGCCAGACTCGCTACCAGGCCCAGATGCAGCCCGGATATCGCAACCAGATGGATGGTTCCGGTCGCCTGCAGCACCTCCCAATGCTGATCATCAAGCTGACCGCGGTATCCCAGCAACAGTGACAGGGCCAGGGGTTTCTGGGCCATTCCGTCAAGGCCCAGATCGGCTACGCGGATCAGGCCCTGTCGCCAGCGATGGTAGTGGCACAAGGCATTACAGGGACCGTCAGGGTTGGCAGCCAGGGCACGAACCGAGCCCGTTGCTCCGTAACCCTGACGGAACAGCCAGCTCTCATAGCGGAAGCCACCAGGGTTTACTGCGCCATGAGGTCTCTTCAGCACGACCGTCGCGGTCAGGGGACTGGGCACCTCCAGAGTGGCCTCATCACCGTACCAGGACAGCCGTATTCGAGCCGGCACCCCGGCCGGGCGCTCTGCGCCAGGACAGAGACTGAAGCGGACGCTGCTCCAGGCTCCCGGGGCCGGTGCTGAACAGACATAACCGGAAATAGTCAGGGGCTCACCTTCAAGCGAAGGATCAAGGCGGTCTGCCAAACGAGCATGAGCAAACAGCGCAGCCCAGGCCAGACCGGCCAGCAGGCACAGGAGCCATTTACGCGATGGCAGTGGGAGCAGCGCTGGCCTTGCGGAAAGTACCAGTGCGGTAAAACCCGCACCCGCCAGCGCCAGGAGTGGCGTGAAAAGGCCGGAGTAAAGTATGATGACGCCGCAGGCAAAGGCGGCGATCCCTGTCCCCATTGGTCAGACCGTCCCTATCCAGGCAAGGCTCCCTCCTGAGCCTCGTTTGTCCAGTCAAGCAGGCGAAGGCTGTCCGTACAATGGGGACGGCCCGACAACAGGCTGCTCTTTCGATATGCCTAAAAAGTTCATCAAGCGCTACCTGCCATCCCGGGAGAGAGTGAACTCCATCGAGTCACTCCGCTTTCTCGGGGATATCAGGAATGAGCCCAACCTGTGGCACATCAACCGTCACAGTGTGGCCCGTGCGTTTCTTATCGGCGTGTTCCTCGCCTTTATTCCGATGCCGTTCCAGATGCTGGCGGCGGCGTTCGGCGCATTGATGATAAACGCAAACCTGCCGCTGTCCGTCGCCCTGGTCTGGATCAGCAATCCGATCACCATGCCGCCACTGTTCTACTTCAACTATCGCGTCGGCGCCGCCTTGCTGGACTGGCCCGTTACTACTTTTGAATTTCATCTGTCCTGGCAATGGATCAGTGAGCGCCTGGTCGATATCGGCGTGCCCCTGTACGTGGGCTCAGTGGCGGTTGCCACCGTGCTCTCATGTCTGAGCTATCTGCTTATTCAGTATCTGTGGCGCCGCAAGGTTCGTAAGGACTGGCGCCTGCGCCGCCGGAAACTATGAATCCAGCGGATGCAGCTGGCCGTGTTCCAGCCTGAGCACGCGCCCCAGGCTTCGCGCCATGCCCATATCATGGGTAACCACCACAAACGCAATACCCAGACGGTCCCGGAGCGCTTCAATTAACCGCTGAACACCCTGTCCCGTCTGCTCGTCGAGGTTGCCCGTCGGTTCGTC
>JAJUHY010000028.1 GCA_029265735.1 Marinobacter segnicrescens
CCAGTATCAGCGTGCCGCCGCCGAGAAGTATGGGGACTGCGTTACTGTTGAGCGCCGCACAGTGGAACAGCGGCAGGGTGCCCAGCAACGTCATCCCGGGAACCATGCGGGTGGCCAGCGCATTGGACATGGCCGCGAACGTGACGGCGAGATGGCTTGTCAGCACCCCCTTCGGGTGTCCGGTTGTGCCGCTGGTGTAGATCAGCTGAACCGGGTCGCGGTCCTGTATCAGTACTTCGAGCTCCGCTGTCGATCCCTGCTCAAGCAGATCATCAAAGGTTCCCGTCAGCTTGGTGAGGCTGGGGCGCTCATCGCCAGTGACAAAGATATGCCTGAGGTCGGGAAGTTGCTCCGGAAGACCGGTCAGGCCCGGGGCCAGAACCGATTCGACAATAAGCACCCTGGCTTTGGAGTCCCGCAGACAGTAGCCGACTTCTTCACTGCGCAATGCCAGATTAACCGGCGAACAGATCAGGCCAGCCTTGGCACAGGCAAAGTAACTGACCAGAAACTCCAGGGAGTTGCGGGCCATGACTGCCACCACATCCTGGTTTTTCAAACCGAGCCCGATGAGAGCATGGCCAAGGCGGTTGGCCTGGTCATTAAGCTCCCGGTAGTTCAGTTGTCTCTGGCCATCGATGATGGCCGGGCGCTCCGGATAGAGGTCTGCACTTCGTGTGACGATGTCACCAACGCATACCCGTTCAATAAGATTACGGTTGAGCAATACCTGGTCGGTCATAATTATTGTTCTCCGTGCTTGCTTCGCGTTTTTCAGGGTGCAGCTGTAAGCTTCGTATCCTTCACTCACGTTTTGCACATACCTATTGGAACAAATTGGGCAGGAACAGGATGATGTCAGGGAAGGCAATGAGCAGAGCGACGACTGCCAGGTCCATGACAATAAACCAGAGAATGCCTCTGAATATCGCAGTGGTAGAAACAAGATTGCCTACGACGCCTTTCATAACAAACACATTCATTCCTATGGGTGGTGTCACCATGCCGATCTCCAGCAACTTGGTCAGCAGAACACCGAACCAGAGCAGGCTGTAATCGGTGCTGCCAATAATCGGAAGCACAATCGGAAGGGTAAGCAGCATCGCGCCCAGGGGTTCCAGGAACATGCCGAAAAGGAGATAGATCACAACGATCCCGGCAATAATCACAAGGGTATCTGCGCCCGTGCCAAGAACAGCAGACGATATGAAGTCACCGGCACCTGAGATGGCAAGGAACCGGGTCAGAAGAGTCGCGCCAATGGCAATGACGAACAGTGCGCCACTGGTCAGGACGGTTTCCAGCATTGCATTTTTAAACCGGGTCCAGGTGAGGGAGCCTTTGAGCGCCGCTGCAATGACAGCCAGCAGTGCGCCGACTGCGCCGGCTTCAGTAGGCGTAAACAATCCTCCGAAAAGCCCGCCGAAAATTCCGACCATAATAAAGATGACGGGCCAGGTATCCTTCAGGGCGTCCAGCTTTTCAGACATTGGGGCCTTCTCGGTAACGGGAGGGGCCAGCGCAGGATTCAGCTTTACGCGGAGCAGTATCACGATGACATAGCCAAGCGCAGACAGCAGCCCGACGCCGATACCTCCAAGGAAGAGGCCGGTAATGGAAACCTGTGCAATGATGCCGAAAAGGATCATCAGAATAGAGGGTGGAATCAGGGCTCCGATGGTCCCGGCAACCGCTACTGTGCCAGTGGCGAGTTCAGGATCGTAGCGGTGCTTCATCATCTCGGGTACGGCAATACGGCCCATGGCCGCTGCGCAGGCAACGGATGAGCCGGATACAGCCGCGAATCCGGCGGATCCGAAAACCGTCGCAATGGCCAGGCCTCCAGGAATGCCGGAGAGCCATAACCGTGCCGCCCGGAACATGCCCTGTGTCAGCTGGGTGTGGTAACAGACAAAGCCAAGCAAAAGGAACATGGGTATGGAGCTGAGTACCCAGTTGGCGGCAAACTGGAACGGCAAAGTGCCCAGGGAGCCCCAGGCGACGTCCCAGTGCATAAGAATCCAGAGGCCCCCAAAAGAAACACTGATCAGGGCCAGGCCGATCGGCACCCGGAAAGCAATTAATGCCAATAGGACGCCGAGGCCCGCCAGCCCGATTTGTACATCTGTCATATCTGTTCTACCTCATGGTCACTCGTTCGGGATGTCATCGGGACTGGCACGCTTTACATCCAACCCGGAGCGCAATCTGAAAAGATATATGATGAATTTATAAAAAGAGACCGCCGTCATTAAGGCGAAGCCGAGCGGCAATATGTAATAGGCGGGCCAGATAATAATGGTGGTTTCGCCCTGAGATATGGAAGCATTGGTTGCCATTTTAACGACGGCTTCCTGCCAGCTTCGCGTTGTCAAAAGGCCAAAAATCACGGTCGAGAGTAGTAACATCCATCCGGCAAGATGGTTCTGCACGGACTTGGGGAAATGTTCTGTAAGGACTTCAACCGAGATATGAGAGTCTTTCTGCTCAGCGTAGGCAAGAGGTATGAAGGCGGTCACGATCATGTAATAGTACGAGACCAGTGTCATGGTTCCCGGTATGGAGGTGTTGAATATATATCTCGCCACCACATCCAGGGACACATGCAGCATCATCAGGGCGACCGCCATCGCACCGACAACAGTAGTAGAGTCTATTAACCACGAAATAAGTCGGCCAAGCTTGAACATCCTAACCTCCACGAATTCATCAATGGCGTAACCGAACGAAAGCGCGGGGCTGTCTCAACCCCACGCTTTCAGATCAGAGTCCGTGGCGGGTAACGTCAACTTTAGACTGAATTTCGTTCCAGTAGAGGTCGGCCAGTTCTTCGGGCGTAGAGACGTCCTGAACCAGATCTATCCATTTGTCGAGAAGCACGCGGAAGTCTTCCAGCATTTCCTGACCGCGCTCGACACCGAAGTTGTTTTTGTACTCCTGGGCGATTTGCTGAAGATCCTGCTCGATAAACCGGTGTGTGGACTCTACCAATGCCGGATCAGCCTCGTGGAGTTTTGTGCCACGCTGTTTCTGTTCTTCCAGTACCTCGCTTTCTTCCTTGTGATACAGCATCGAGCCGGTAGCTACCGCTGTTGTGGTGGCCCGTAACAGCGCTTTACGGTGTTCTTCGCTGAGGCTGCCCCAGACATTGGCGTTTACGTTACCGTTCGATGCCGTAAACACGCCACCCGGGATGGTCATCGTGATATCGGTAACGGTCTCGGTCAGGCCGAAGTTGCGGATTTCCGTTGCCGACAAGACGATACAGTCGACCACGCCCTGGCTCAGAGCTTCGTGCATTTCGTTGCCGGACATGGTGACCGGCGATGCACCATAATGCCGTGCCCAGCGTCCCCATGCCGCAGAACCGACCCGTAACCGTTTACCCGCCAGATCCTCGGCGGACGTTACCGGCGTGGTGCAGACCAGCCCATAGGCACTTCCTGCGCCGGCACCGGTGTACACCTGATTCTGAGCCTTGAACTCTTCATTACATTCCGGGCACTTCGTAAAGACAAACTCTGAAACTGCCCCGTTAAAGGCAAAGGCTTCCTTTCCGCGCACCTTATCGCCGGCAAGAGTCAGAATCATGGATGAGTCGGCAATAAAGTTGGTATGGGGGTAGTTACCGGGGGTGTACTGGGTCAGCACCATGCCGATGTGTGCCATGCCGTCACGAACCCCGTCAGAGGTTTCTGCCATGCTCAGCAGCGCCATGGTGTGAACTTTGGCGGTGAGTTTTCCGTCAGTGAGTTCTGCCAGTTTCTCGGCGTAAGCGTCGCCGGCTTTAACCGCAATGGCACCGGGTGGTTGCCCGATCGCATAGCGTAATTCCCTGGCATCGACTGAGGTGGGGACGGCCAGTAATGAGCCGCAAATTGCTGTGCCGACAACGGCGCTGAGAATACCCTGGGTCAGTTTCATCACGTACTCCTCATTAATAATTGTTGTTTGAGTAACTGGTGAGTCTGGCGGTTGCGCTCGGTGGCGCCTGGTTGTTTTTGTAGTAATTCGGGCCTGCCTGATGAAAGCGATAGCCCCACTCTAGGTCTGAGCAAACGATTGGTCAAATAAAAAATGTCGACTTTGAGTTTGTGCTCGTGAATACCTTCCGGGGCCTCGATTTCACCTCCTGGCCGCTAGCTTGTTCACACAAGACGTCATGCTCAGACAGGGCTAGTCTCAAGGGTGCAATTGGATTCGCGATCGTAGTGGGTCGGGCTTCCGCTAACGATAACAACAACTTCCAGGTCAGGTGTTATTAACGATGGCAGTTATAGAGTCGAAAATTTCAACCAGTAGCGAAGACTTCCTCTTGAATCGTGACGGGATGCTCGAGCGCCTGCAGAAGGTTCGTATGCTGGAGGAGCGGACCCGCGCAAAGTCGGCAAAAGCAAAAGAGCGCTTTGAAAAGCGAGGCCAGCTGCTGCCCCGTGAGCGCATCGCATTATTGCTGGATCCCGGAGCACCGTTTCTGGAGCTTTCCACACTGGCGGGCTATCGGCTGGATACCCCCGACCCCGATAAAAGCGTACCGGGCGGCGGTGTGATTGCGGGTATTGGTTATGTGTCCGGGATCAGAGCCATGGTGATGGCGTCCGATTCCGGCATCGACGCCGGCGCAGCGCAGGAAATGGGGCTTGAGAAAGTACTCCGGGCGCAGGAGCTGGCCCTGGCCAACAAGCTGCCGTTCATAAACCTGGTCGAAAGCGCGGGCGCAAACCTGCTCAAGTATCGGGTCGAGCAGTTCGTTCTGGGTGGTGCCTCCTTCCGAAACCTGGCCCGACTTTCGGCGGCCGGTTTGCCGGTGCTGACCGTTACCCACGGGTCATCAACCGCAGGCGGGGCGTATCAGACGGGGCTTGCGGACTACATCATCATGGTGCGGGGCCGCTCACGGGCCTTCCTTGCGGGTCCGCCGTTGCTGAAAGCCGCCACCGGTGAAATCGCGACGGAGGAAGAGCTTGGCGGCGCCGAGATGCATACGACGGTTTCCGGCCTCGGTGACTATCTGGCAGAGGATGACCGGGACGCTCTGCGGCTGGCGCGGGAAATAATCGCGCAGCTGGACTGGGACGGCGATCTGCTGAAAGAACAGCCCCGGACCTTCGAGCCGCCCCGCTATGATCGGGAAGAGCTGCTGGGCATCATGCCCATGGACTACAAGCGTCCGGTGGACATGAAGGAAGTCATCGCCCGCATCGTCGACGATTCCTATTTCCTGGAATTCGGCGCCAACTATGGTTCATCAACCGTGTGCGGCCACGCAAAAATCGAAGGTCTGCCGGTGGGCATCATCACCAACAACGGTCCTATCGATCCGGCCGGCGCCACCAAGGCCACCCATTTTATTCAGGCTTGTTGTCAGTCCCAGACGCCGATTCTTTACCTGAACAACACCACCGGCTTCATGGTGGGTAAGGAGTATGAGCAGGCGGGCATCATCAAGCACGGCTCCAAGATGATCCAGGCCGTTACCAACGCCACCGTGCCCCAGATCACCATCTATTGCGGTGCTTCTTTCGGGGCTGGTAACTATGGCATGTGTGGCCGCGGTTTCGAGCCACGGTTCTGCTTCTCCTGGCCCAACGCAAAAACCGCCGTCATGGGGGGAGAGCAGGCGGCCAAGACGATGCGCATCGTTACCGAAGGCGCCATGAAGCGTCACGGCGGCGAGGTCGACGAGAACCGGCTCGCGGCAATGGAGCAGCAGATCGTCGACACCTTCGATTCCCAGATGGATGTCTTCACCACAAGCGCGCGAATGCTGGATGATGGCGTAATTGATCCAAGGGAGACCCGCACGGTGCTGGCTTATGTTCTTTCAGTCTGTAAAGAGGCAGAACTGCGGAAGCCCCATCCCATACAGTTTGCGGTGGCAAGACCTTAACCGGCGCGTTTCCGTCTCTCCTGAAAAGTATCAAGGAGAGGCGGAAACTTACCTAATAGGCCTGTCGTTATGAGTACTCCGGCCCGTTCAGGGGCCGGAACCGGTCGGAAGACCTACTGCCCATACTGCTCAACATCGATCTTTGAGAATATTTCTTCCCAGTAGATCGCGGCCAGATCCTCGGCGTTATTCAGCTCCGCAGAGTCCATCAGAGCGACCCACTTGGCAACGAGGGGGCGAAGGGCTTCGATCTTTGCCTCCGCGTTTTCCATTCCATACTGTTTTGTGTAGGCGTTGGCGATCTGAGGCACGTCCGCTTCGACAAAGGCCCGGGATGCTTCGATCAGGGCATCCGACGGTTCAACAATGTTGACGCCGCTGTTTTTCGCCTCTTCGAAGTCCCGGTCGCCATATTCCTGATAACGCCAAGTAACGTCAGCCATGAGCAGGCTGGCTGCCTTGAGGAACCCCTTCCGGTGCTCCAGGGACAGGGCGTGCCAGGGACCCAGGCCAATGCTCATAGAGCCACCTGAGAAAACCCCGCCGGGAATGCCCACGGTAATATCCGTGACCACATCCTTGAGCCCGAAATTCCCGAGTTCCGGGTTGGATTGAACGGTGCAGTCGACCACGCCCTGCCCCAGGGCTTCATAGACCTCGTTGCCTGTCAGGGAAACACTGGTTGCACCGAAGTGGGCAGCCCACCGTGACCACTGGGCTCCGGCCACCCGCAAGCGCTGACCCGTCAGGTCTTCGGGCTTCGTTACCGGACTGGTGCACAGCAACTGATACTCAGGGGTCGCTCCCATGGGCAGGTAGAGCTGGCCCTGCTGGATGAAATCCCGGATGCAGTCATCGCAGTTAAGGAGGATGAACTCCCCCATGGCGCCACCATATGCCATGCCCTGGCGACCTTCGGCCCGGGAGTCCAGGGCCAGCAGCATACTCAGTTCCGCCGCCATATTGGCGTGGGGATACTGACGGGGGAAATAGGGTGTCAGCACGTTACCGATATCAGTGATACCGTCCCGTACTCCGTCAGACATTTCGGCCAGATTCAGCAATGACATTGCGTAATTCCTGACTGTGATTTCGCCGTTGGTTTCCTGCTTCAGAAACTCAGCGAAGATTTTGGCCGCATCATCCACTGCAGAGTTGGGGGGAAATCCCAGCGCATAGTTAAGTTCCTTCGCCTGAACCGATGCTGTAACCGCCATGCCGGCAAGGGCGATCGGAAGCAGGGCTTTTTTGAGTTTTGGGAAGACAGCCATCATTGGACTCCGTCGTTATCGTTGTTTTATCGATCGGGATATTCAGGATTTCAGAGCCTTGCGACTCCCCAGTACAACCGTATTCAGGGCCGCACCGCCATCAATCAGAATGTCGACACCGTTTATGTACCCCGCCAGTTCCGAGCACAGGAAGGCAATCAGGTTTGCCACCTCGGCAGGTTTACCGACCCGGCCGGTGGGCACGAGGCGCACTGCCTGGTCGAAAATCTCCTGGGGCATTGCCATAACGTTTTCGGTCCCGATGATGCCGGGCAGAATGGCGTTACAGGTGACTCCCTTGCCGGCATATTCCAGGGTGACGTTCTGGGTAAGTCCCAGCAACCCGGCCTTGGTGGCAGCGTAACCCGCCTGGTTATACAGACCGCCGCGAGCCGCGGCCGATGAGATGTTTACGATGCGGCCCCAGCCGCGCTCAGCCATTCCCGGCGCGATGGCCTGAATCAGGTTGAAGGGCCCGCTCAGGTTGATCCCCAGTTCCCGTTGCCAGGCCTCCTGCGTCATGCGACTGATAGGCGCGATGTTCTTCACGATGCCGGCGTTGTTCACCAGGATATCGATGGGCCCCAGCTCCTGCTCCACGGACGCCACGGCCTCCCGCACTGCCGCGTTATCGGAGACATCGGTATGCTGGAAGGTGGCGCGGCGTCCCAGCGCCTTTACTTCTTCTACGGTGGTGGCCGCCTGGTCATCAATATCCAGAATGGCGATGTCTGCCCCCGCTTGCGCAAGACAGTGTGCCGTAGCGCGGCCCAGACCGCGGGAGCCGCCAGTGATGAGGGCTATCTTGCCAGTCAGATTTATCATGATCCGTCCTCCGGATTTTGTTGTAGGAATGGTGATAGGCCCGGCGATCCGGCCGGGGAGTGAGGTCGTCAATCAGAGGTTGAGACATTCAGCATAGAGAGCTGGGTCACCCATAACTTGTGTCAGCTGGCTAAGGGAAGTGGGGCAGGCGGCCAGATTCCGGCGCGCAGCCAGTCAACACAAGAGCCTGGCCTGAAAGCAGCCTAGAGTCATCAGTGGTTACCCATCGCAACTTCATAATGGAACAACAGGGAGATATCACTCCATGAAAGCGGTTCTCTGCAGGCAATACGGTCCGCCCGACGCACTGACTCTGGAAGAAGTACCCTCCCTGGAGCCGGCCGAAGGTGAGGTGATCATCTCGGTACACTCCAGTGCCGCCAATTTTCCCGACACCCTGATCATCGAAGGCAAGTACCAGTTCAAGCGGCCGTTTCCCTTTGTTCCCGGGGGCGAGGTGGCCGGAACCATCAAATCCGTTGGAGCCGGTGTTGAAGGCTTCGCGCCCGGCGACCGGGTCATCGGTATACCGGGCTGGGGTGGATTTGCCGAAGAGACCCCGGTGGCTGCCAATAAAGTGGTGCAGCTCCCGGACGGCGTCAGCATGGATGCCGGTGCGGCGCTGGTGATCACCTATGGCACCACCCACTATGCCCTCAAGGACAGAGAGCCGGCACGGTTCCGCGAACTGATGGATGAACTGACCGGCTGGCTTGCCGAAGGCCACGTCAACCCCCGGATCACCGCGCGCTATCCTCTGGAGGATACCGCCAGGGCGCTGACCGACCTTAAGGAACGCAAGGCTACCGGAAAGCTGATTGTCTATACGGACCGCGGGCGTGATGAAGGCTAAGCGGTGCCGTTACTCACAAACTCCCGCGCTTCCGAAATCCAAAGTGGAGAGCGGGCCAGGTCGATGAAGTGCGCCTCGTCTTCAATCAATGCTTTGCCCGCTGCCCTGCTTTCGGGCGACGAACCTTTCTCCGCCATTTCAGTCAGGTCGGAAAACCACAACTCTGCCACACCATCGTACGCCTCGGGTGCGCCACGGGCTGTGGCAATTTTCGCGAGCTGGGGCGTGGAAAGGGTGTAGCTCTGGACGTAGCGCCGGATGCCAAGGGCTTCGGCGTGTTTTTGCACCAGCGGTGCATGGTGATTGACCCAGTAATCCCGGAAGGCTTCCGGCGACATCCCCGGCTTTCTTCGCAGGCAGAAAATCAGCTTGACCATCGAAAACTCCTTAAAGGTTTGGTCAGCATAGGAAGCCTTGTCTGCCTGTGACTTGCGTCAGGTGGCTATGGGTCGATCGGTTTGTATCCCTATGTTTTTGAATAAGAGCGTCTGGCAGGCAGCCACTAGGCACAAGAGTCACCCCTGCGCACCTGTTAGCTTGAAAGTCGGGAACGACCTGGGCCTGAACCGGGCCAGCGTAATTTTTCAAACCGGTAATGCCGGCGAGGTAACGGAGCAACCTATGTCACTCACGCAGAGATTCCTTCAGCATCGCTGGTACGCCAGCACAACCCAGGCGCTTTTTGCGGAGGTCTGTGCGACTCAGCCAGACAAGGTTGCGATCATTTTCCAAGGTGAGAAGATCACCTATCGCGCTCTTCAGGAAAGGGTAAATCAGCTGTCCCAGGGTTTGATAAGCCTGGGCGTAGGCAAAGGGGATGTGGTCTCCGTATTGCCAAGCCCTACGCCGGAGTTTGCGTGCCTGTACTTTGCCACGCTTCAGTTGGGCGCCGTCATCAACCCCCTGAATCTGCTGTGGGGCATTCTTGAATTCCAGGGCGTGCTGCCCCGTAACAATCCAAAGGTCATCGTCACGGTCGATCACTACGGGGACCGGGACTATATCCGCACCCTGACCGAGTCCATTTCTGACTTGCAGATTGAGGGCGGGCGGGTTTCTTCCGCAACCGTTCCTGCACTGACTCATATGGTCTCCCTGAGTCGACAGCAGCAACGCCATGACGGCTTTCTGGATTTCAGCGATCTGGAGCGCCGTGGCGCGGACTGGCAACAGTCAACCTTTGACGCACTGATCGAAGCCAGTTCGCCCACGGACATTCAGTTCATGTGTCAGACCTCGGGCACGACAGGGCTCTCGAAAACTGCCCTGTGGGACCACCGACCACCTCTGGCAACAGCCTATTTTTGCGCTCGCAACCTGTGTTATCAGCCAGAAGACTCTTACATCAACCTCAGGCCCTTCTATCACAACAGCGGGCTGTGCGGCCTGAACCTGAGTCTGACACTGACAGGTAGCACGCTGCACCTGATGGAGCAGTTCCGGCCGGAAGAAGCGCTGAAAATCATCGATCAGTACAAGGTCACGGCAACCTTCGGCTTTGATTCCCACTGGCAGGGCCTGTTCCGGGTGCCTGGCTTTGCGGACCATGACTTCACCATCTCCAAGGCGGTACTGGCGGGCGAGCCGCGAAGCTACGACCTGGTCAAACAGATGTGTCCGGAAGGGGCCACCATCAACAACCTCTACGCCCAGACCGAGAACGGGCCACTGGTGTCACTGGGCGAACATGACTGCATGGATTATCGGATCAAGAAGTACACCCATGGCCGGCCACTGTCCGGCGTAGAGGTGGTGATCAAGGACCCGGAAACCGGCGAGCGGGTTGTCTCTGGCCAGGCTGGCGAAATCTGTTACCGCAGCCCGTTTCTGTTCCGCGGTTACCATCGTCAGGAAGAAGAAACCCGGCAATCCTTTGATAATGAGGGCTACTTCCACAGTGGTGATTACGGCACCTTCGACAACGGCTACATCACCTTCCTCGGTCGCCTCGGCGGCGTGCTGAAAACCGGCGGGGAGAATGTCTCCACCGTGCGGGTAAACAACCTGCTGCTTGAGCTGTTCGACGATACCTTCGATGACGTCAAGGCCATCGGGGTTCCCGACGAGTACTGGGGCTCGAAGATCGTCGCGTTTGTCCGGCCACGGCCCGGGCATACCCTGCTTTCGACCCCGGACATCCGGGCGGCCTGTAAGGGCTTTATGGCCATCTACGAAATACCGCAGGAATTCTTCGACTGGGAAGGTGCCTGGCCGGTAACTGCCGAGGGCAAGATCGATTTCCGACAACTGGATCAGGAAGCCCGGTCCCGTCTCGGCCTGGATAAATAAGGAGTCAGACATGAGCTTGCTGACAGCAGAACTCAAAGCCGCCCTCGGGCGCCAGCTGCCACCGGTCAGGGCAGAAGTGAGCCGCCGGGAAATCCGCAAATACTCGGTGGCCACCGGCCAGACCCTGCAGCGGTTTCTGGATGGGGATGAGGCGCCGCCGATGTTTCTGTTCGGCTTGTTCCTGCCCATCGTACCGCGGGAGCAGCTGACCCATGATGGCCTGCCGCCAGATAGCGGACTGGTTCCGGAACTGCCGCTGAAACGGGTGATGGCAGGTGGCACCCAGCAGACCTGGTATCGCGGTGTCTATCCGGGAGATGTTCTGGTGTCACGGCTGACCCTGATCGATCTGTTTGAGAAGGAAGGTGCCCAGGGGCCCCTGATCTTTGCGGTGGTTGAAAACCGGGTGGAAACAGAAAACGGGGAGCCGGTGATGACCGAGCGCTCTACCCGTATTGCGAGGTGA
>JAJUHY010000057.1 GCA_029265735.1 Marinobacter segnicrescens
AACCTGTGCGGCATGGTGCTGCGACGGATTGAAACCAAGATTCCGCAGGTGGATGACCTGGGTCTGCCAGAGATCGTAAAAGACCTGGCCATGACCAAGCGGGGGCTGATCATCTTCGTGGGTGCCACCGGTACCGGTAAGTCCACCTCGCTGGCGGCCATGATCGGACACCGGAACCGCAACAGCCGGGGCCACATCATTTCCATTGAAGACCCCATTGAATTTGTTCACCAGCACCAGGGTTGTATTGTCACCCAGCGGGAAGTGGGCATTGATACCGAAAGTTTTGAGGTCGCGCTGAAGAACACCCTGCGGCAGGCACCGGATGTGATCCTGATCGGTGAGATCCGGACCCGGGAAACCATGCAGTACGCCGTTCAGTTCGCCGAAACCGGGCACCTGTGTCTGGCAACGCTCCATGCGAACAACGCGAACCAGGCGCTGGACCGGATCATCCAGTTCTTTAACCCGGACCAGCACAACCAGACCTGGATGGACCTGTCCCTGAACCTCAAGGCCATCGTCGCCCAGCAGCTGATCCCGACGCCGGATGGCAAGGGGCGTCGCGCGGTTATCGAAGTACTGATCAATACGCCACTGGTGGCGGACATGATCCGTAAGGGCGAAGTCCATAAGCTCAAAGAGCTGATGAGCAAGTCCACTGAGTCCGGCATGCAGACCTTCGACCAGGCGCTTTACAACCTGTACTCCGAAGGGGCCATTACCTATGAGGATGCCCTGGCCCACGCCGACTCCGCCAATGACCTGCGCCTGATGATCAAGCTGGGTGCCGATGCGAAGGGCGCAGATCAGTTATCGAGCACGGTCGACAAGCTGTCCATTCAGAGCGAGTGAACCAGACAGGGTTGGTAACAGGGCCGGGCAGAGGCCGGTTAATGGGCCTCGTCCCAGTTGTTACCGACTCCTGTTTCCACCAGTAGCGGCACTTTCAGCTCAGCTGCTGCGGACATGCGCTGCTCCAGGCCCTGACAGACCGCGGTCAGGGCCGACTCTTTCACTTCCAGAACCAGTTCGTCGTGAACCTGCATCACCATGCGGGCGTCATCCCCATATTCCGACATCAGCCAGTGATCCACGGTGACCATCGCCCGTTTGATGATATCGGCGGCGGTGCCCTGCATGGGCGCGTTAATGGCGGTACGTTCCGCGGCCTGTTGCACCTGCTTGTTGCGGGCGTTGATTTCCGGCAGGTAAAGCCGACGGCCGGCCAGGGTCTCTACGTAACCGTCGTCGTGGGCCTGTTTGCGGATGCGGTCCATATACGCCAGCACGCCAGGATAGCGCTGGAAGTAGCGGTCAATGTAATCCTGGGCCGTTTTCCGGTCCACCTCCAGCTGCCGCGCCAGGCCGAAGGCCGACATGCCGTAGATCAGTCCGAAGTTGATGGCCTTGGCGTTGCGGCGCTGATCCGGAGTCACCTCCTCAACCGGAACGCCGAAGACCTCACCGGCCGTGGCCTTGTGAATGTCCTCTCCCCGTTCAAAGGCGCTGAGCAGCCCTTCATCTTCGGACAGATGAGCCATGATCCGCAGTTCGATCTGGGAGTAGTCCGCCGCCACCACCTTATAACCCTCGGGCGCCACGAAAGCCTGACGAATGCGCCGGCCCTGTTCGGTGCGCACAGGGATATTCTGCAGGTTGGGCTCCGACGATGACAGCCGTCCGGTCGCGGTTACCGCCTGGTGATAGGAAGTGTGAATACGACCGGTACGGGGGCTGATCAGCTCCGGCAGGGTGTCGGTATAGGTGGACTTGAGCTTGCTGAGACTGCGGTGCTCCAGAATCAGCCGGGGCAAGCGGTGCTCGTGGGCCAGCTCCTGTAATACCGGTTCTGCGGTAGAAGGGGCACCTTTCGGAGTCTTCTTGATAACCGGCAGGCCCATCTTGTCATAAAAAATAGCCTGCAGTTGCTTGGTGGAGCCGAGATTGAAGGCTTCCCCCGCTTCCTCATGGGCCGCCTGCTCCAGTTCTGCCATCCGCTCCGCCAGTTCCTGGCTGTGCTGGCGCAGGGTGGACGCGTTCACCAGGGCACCGCGCTGCTCTATGCGGGACAGCACCGGGACCAGGGGCATGTCAATGTCCCGATAGACCGCGTCCAGCGTACTGATTTCGCCAAGCTGGGGTCGTAGGACCTGATGCAGGCGCAGGGTGATGTCGGCGTCTTCCGCTGCGTATTCAGCCGCCTGCGCCAGATCAATCTGGTTGAACGTCAGCTGCTTTGCGCCTTTCCCGGCAATGTCTACAAAGCTGAGGGTTTTCTCGCCCAGATATTTCAATGCCAGGCTGTCCATATCATGCCGGGTGGCGGTGGAGTTCAGCACGTAGGACTCCAGCATGGTGTCTTCGGCTATGCCTTCCAGATGGATTCCATGGTTGGCGAGAACGTTCTTGTCGTATTTCAGATTCTGCCCCAGCTTTTTATGCCGGGGGCTTTCCAGTAATGGCTTGAGCTTCGCAAGGGTCTGCTCCCGGTCCAGCTGCTCCGGGGCGCCCATATAGTCGTGAGCCAGGGGCACGTAAGCGGCTTCGCCAGGCTCAATGGCGAATGACAAGCCAACGATTTCGGCCTCGCTGTAGCGCAGGCTGGTGGTTTCTGTGTCGAAGGCGAACAGCTCCGCGTTGCTGAGGCGCTCCAGCCAGACGTTGAGCCGCTCTTCCGTAAAAATCGTCTCATAGTTCCGCGACGGGGACGGAGCCGGAGTGGCGACGGGTTCATCTGCCACTGGGGCTGGGCCGGAGTATTCCGCGATCCAGGCCTTGAATTCGTACCTCTGGAACAGCTCCAGCAACCGCTCCCGGCGCTCTGGCTGCATGACGACTTCCTCAATGCCGAAGTCCAGCTCCACATCAGTACGAATGGTGGCCAGCTCCCGGCTCAGGGGCAGGTTGGGGAGCGCTTCCCGCAGGTTTTCACCGATCTTGCCTTTGACCTCGTCTGCGCTGTCCATCAGGTTGTCCAGCGTGCCGTACTGCTGTAGCCATTTGGCCGCTGTCTTGGGTCCGCATTTGGGCACGCCGGGAATGTTGTCGACGGTGTCGCCCACCAGTGCCAGGTAATCCACAATCTGCTCCGGCGCAACGCCGAACTTGCGTATGACCTCCTCCCGGTCGGTACGGACTTCAGTCATGGTGTTGATCAGCAGGACATGGTCACTGACCAGTTGGGCCATATCCTTGTCGCCGGTGGAGATCACCACATCCACACCCTTGGCGGTCGCCTCAGTGGCGAGGGTGCCGATCACGTCATCCGCCTCCACGCCCGGTACGATCAGCAGCGGTAATCCCATGGCCTCCACGATCTCGTGGATGGGTTCGATCTGCACGGCAAGGTCTTCCGGCATGGGCGGGCGGTTGGCCTTATAGGCTTCGTAAAGATCGTTGCGGAAGGTTTTGCCCTTGGCGTCAAAGACAACCACCACCTTGGAGCCGGGAAAATCCTGTTCCAGCCGCCGCAGCATACTGATTACCCCCCGAATGGCGCCGGTTGGGTGACCGCTGCTGGTGGTCAGTGGCGGCAGGGCATGGAAGGCACGGAACAGGTAGGACGAACCATCGACGAGGACAATGGGAGGCGTCTGGGGTTGACTCATGGCAAGGACAATCCGGATTCTGTTGAAGGTTTGAGTAGCTTGTGCAACGCTTTGCAAAAGGAGCCGTATCAGCGGCTTATCTGACCACAGAGGTTACCATGAAACTACCCGTCATCTCGCTGCTGGTGTTTGGTCTGGCTTGCGCGCCGTTAGTGAATGCAGAGGAGGGCGCCGGCTCACCGCTGGATGAGAAACCCGTTATGCCGGATGAACCGGTAGTGATTCCGGAATACGAGCCGGACCCATCGGGCTCCGAGATTGTTATCCGCCCCGGCGAGGACGTGGTCTATTACGAGTACCGGGTCAACGGTGAGGTGCGGGAGATCAAGGTGGTTCCCAAGGTGGGGCCATCCTACTATCTGGTTCCCGCTGACGGCGGTGGCTGGATCAGGGAGGACAGCACCCGGTTGCTGGTTCCCAGCTGGGTGCTGTTTCGCTGGTAATGGCATCGGGCCGTGCTGCGGCGACGGCCCGATTATGAAGAGCCGTGGTTAAATCAGATCGACCTGCACCGGTTCGGAACGGCGGCTTTCGATGCCGTTGGTGTCCACAGTGCTGACGGAGAATTCGTAAGCTCCCGGGCTGAAGTTGTCCAGCGCCAGCTCGTCAATATGGGCGCCTTCCACTTCAATGGCCTTGTACTTGTTCTGGTGCAGTAGTTTGTAATACACCTTGTAGCCGCTGATCTCGCCGGGGAAGAGCTTGCTGCCGTCTTCCCGTGTCATTGGGCTGTCCCAGCGCAGGGAAGGGCGCTCGGCAACGGCGTCGGATTCGTTTTCTTTGGTGTCTTCTTTATTGTCGGCGTTCTTCTTTCTTTCTTCTCTTTCTTTTTCCTTGCGCTCCCTCTCCTGACGTCGCCTTTCTTCCTTTTCTTTTCTCTTCTGCGCTTCCCTGGCCGTCTCTTTTTCCCGGTCGGCTGTTGTTTTGTCATCAGCGGCGGGATTTCTGCCGTTCGGCCCTTCGCCTTCCGGTACAGGTACGGGCAGCGGAGCGGCCAGAATGGGGTTTTCGATTTCTATCGGCTGTGCGTTGCTGTTGTTCGGGCTGCCGTTGTTACCGTTGTTCACATCGCCAACGGGGCGGATGAAACTCTGCCCGACAGCAGGCTCTGATCCGGTGGTTGCGGTGTTGCTGGCGTTCTGCTGGGCGGCGTTGTTGCTGGTGGTATCTGCAGCCGCGCTGCCGGAATCGCTGCCGCCACAGCCGGCTAGCGCCAGGGTCAGGACAAATAACAAAAGGGTGGGGAGTGACGATCGCCGTAACGACATCATGGGGGTTCCTCGCATTTTTTATATCACCCGCCACCGCCGGTCTGGATCGGTCGGAGAAAATCAGGCAGGTGTTTCGATAAATTCGGGAAGTCGGCCCCCCAAACGCCACTGCTTGATGAAATTGATGGCGGGCATTATGGGAAGATAAGAGTCACTCGCAAGTGACCAATTGGTAAATTGATGAGGCTCTCACTAAATAAAACCTGAAAGTAACCTGACGGGCCAACTGGTGGCGAGACCGGTTATCCGAATCGCGTCTGATTGACGACGGGTCTGGGGCGGATCAGTGGGGTGCGGCCCTGGCAGGGTGTTCGGGCGGGTCCAGTGGCAGTGATCGTTCCTGTGATGTGATAATTTCAAGTCTCTTGATATCTTGCAGTTATTGCTCTCTCACCTGCTGTATCTCCGCCTGTTGGCTTTCGATTTCTTTCTCGATATCACGAATCTGGCTTTCCAGCCGGTCAATTTTCTGCAGGGTAACCTCAGGAATCTCCCGGCCTGACCGCTCAAGATCGGCTGCGCGGGAATGCTCGCTGTCCAGTTGTGATTCAATCACAGAGATGTTGCCCTGTTTGAGCTGGTTCAGCCCCTCCAGTTCCCGGATCTTGCGGTGCAGGGCGCGAACGGCGTCGTCCGGGTGGCGGAAGCGACGTAGCAGCGCCTGGTCTTCCTTGCGCTGGATCTCGGCCTGCTCCTGGCGCCGTTTCTCTTCTTCCCGACGGCGCAGCTCTTCTTCCGTGGGCGCCGGTGCGACACGATCAATGACCCGGCCCTGGCTGTTAAGGATTTCATATCCCCGCAGCGAGGCCTCCTGAGGCACCGTATTACTGATTACCAACTGGCCATTTTCATCGGTATAACGATACATCCGGGCGTCAGCCAGGGATGCAAACAATAAACAGAGGGCAGCTAGCAGGCAGGTTGTCAGTCTGGTTTCAGGCACCGGTCACACTCTTGTTGATGCTGGGGTCAGTATGTGTATATTCAATCAGCATACCAGATACCCGCCTCCCGGACCGTGGCTTTGTCACAGCACTACGCAGACGGCGCTCAGACCCCGTAACGGTCACGATAGGCAGCAATGGCATCACCATGGCTGGCGAGCTCCGGGTTGCTCTGGAGATATTCCAGAATCTGTTCGAGGCGGATAATACTGATGACCGGTATTCCGTAGTTCTGTTCCACTTCCTGGATTGCCGACAATTCACCCTGGCCGCGTTCCTGCCGGTCGAGCGCAATCAGTACCCCCGCGGGCTTGGCACCGGCAGCCTCGATAATGGCCATGGATTCGCGAATGGCCGTGCCTGCCGTTATTACGTCGTCAATGATCAGTACCTTGCCCTGGAGCGATGCACCGACAATACTTCCACCTTCACCATGATCCTTGGCTTCCTTGCGGTTAAAAGCCCAGGGGCGGCTGTTGCCCTGGCTGGCAAGGGCCATAGCTGTCGCAGTTGCCAAGGGAATGCCCTTATAGGCAGGTCCGAAAATCATGTCATAATCCAGCCCGCTTCGGGTGAGAGCGGCGGCATAAGCACTGCTCAGACGCAGCAGATCATTACCGCTGTTGAACAGGCCGGCATTGAAAAAATAAGGGCTGGTTCGTCCGGACTTGAGTGTGAACTCACCAAAACGCAGAACGCTCCGGTGGATGGCAAATTCAATAAAATCGCGCTGATAGTCGTGCATGACAAGGCTTCTGGCGGGGTTCTGGTTCTTTTAAAAACATGTAAAAACGGTATCATACACCCAAACTGAATCAGGGAATACGTATGCGTGTAGTATCAATCAGCGTCAATGGTCTGGAGCAGGCTATTGACAAGGGTTTTTTTGACTGGATCGCGAGCCAGGACGCTGACGTGATCTGTGTTCAGGATCACCGCATGCGTGTCTATGAAATTGAGGATCGCAACCTGGTTCCCCATGGCTACGAAGCCTATTTCATTGACGGCGAGCTGGATGAGCACGGTGGTGTTGGTATTTACACCCGCCACTTCCCCAAGGCGATCATTTACGGCTTTGCCAGCGAACAGGCGGATCGGGAAGGGCGCTTCATCCAGGCAGACTTCGACCGCGTCAGTGTCGCCAGTGTGCTGGCGCCCTGCGCCCTGGGGCGCGAAGACGAGCTGCTGGACGATGACACTGACCTGACCGTTCTGGATCACAAGGACGAGTTCATGGACGCGTTCGCCATGCATATGCAGAAAACCCTGCGTAAGCGCCGGCAGTTCATTTTCTGCGCCAACCTGCAGACCGCGCACCATGTGACCGACGCCAGCCCCATCTATCATCAGCTGGACGTTTCGGGGTTTCTTCCCCATGAGCGCGCCATGCTGGACCGGGTAATCGACGAGATGGGGGCTGTTGACGCCTTCCGTGAGATCAATAGGCAGAGCAACCAGTTTACCTGGTGGCCTGAGTGGGAAGGTGGCGAGCGAAAAAAGGTGGGTATCCGCACTGACTATCAGTTGCTCACCCCAGGCATCCGCAAGACCATCCGGGACGGCTGGATTGATGACAAGGCCCGGTTCTCGGACCACGCTCCGCTGATCATGGATTACGATATCGAGGTTGGCTTCTAAGCAATCCGTTTATCTAAAAAAAGCGCACCGGTTTTGCACTGGTGCGCTTTTTTTGTGCCCGAAACAGGCTGACTTTACTGGGCCAGCGCTGCCTTCTGAAGCTCAAACAGCTGATCAATGCCCTGTCGGGCCAGGGTCAGCATACGGTCCAGCTCTTCCTGGGCAAAGGGTGCGCCTTCGGCGGTGCCCTGAACTTCGATAAAACCGCCGCGATCGTTCATGATCACGTTCATATCAGTTTCCGCTGCAGAGTCTTCCGGGTAGTCCAGGTCCACTACCGGTACGCCCTGATAAATGCCGACAGAGAGCCCCGCCACCATCTGTTTCAGAGGTGAGCTGGTCAGGCGGCCTTCTTTCACCAGAAAGTTCAACGCGTCCACCAGGGCAACGCAGCCACCGGTGATGGCTGCCGTCCGGGTGCCGCCATCTGCCTGAATAACATCGCAGTCAATGGTGATGGTGTGCTCGCCCAGTGCGGTCAGATCCACGGCTGCCCGCAGCGATCGGCCGATCAGGCGCTGGATTTCCACGGTGCGGCCGCCCTGCTTGCCCCGGGCTGCCTCCCGCCCCATGCGGGTTCCGGTTGAGCGGGGTAGCATGCCGTATTCGGCGGTGATCCAGCCCTGACCTTCGCCCCGCAGAAATGGCGGCACCTTGTTTTCCACCGAGGCAGTACAGATGACTCGGGTTTCACCGAACTCCACCAGCACAGAGCCTTCCGCATGGCGGGTAAAGTGGCGGGTGAGTCGCACATCGCGAAGCTGTTCGGGCTGTCGGCCACTGGGTCGCATAGTTCATCCTTCTGGTCTGGAAATGAACAGGGCCAGCGCCGCAACCATTGCGCGCCGCCAGCCACTGATAGGAATGGTCATGAAAGGGGCCGGAGTATAACACGTGTGGCATGGCCATCCTTTGGCGAGTGGTAGAGGATTTCATCCATGGCAAACTGATAGACTGGATCATTGTCGAGGGATTTATCCGGGAGCCATCATGATCAGAAGCATGACCGCCTTCGCGCGCCAGCAGGCCCAGGCCCAGTGGGGCGTGCTGACCTGCGAGTTGCGCACTGTAAACCACCGTTATCTGGAGTTTTCGTTTCGCCTGCCCGAAGGCCTGCGGGAACTTGAAAACGGGTTTCGCGAACACCTGCGAAAGACTCTGGGGCGCGGCAAGGTGGATGTTTCCCTTCGTCTGCAGGGTACGGAAGAAAGCGATACCGACCTGATCATTAACGACCGGCTGGCGGAGTCCCTTAACGAGGCCATCAACCACGTCAACCGCATGCTGGACAATCCGGCCCACATCAGTGCGCTGGATGTACTGCGCTGGCCCGGCATTCTGGACCGGGAAGAGCAGGACCTGACACCGGTGATGGCCGCAGCGGAGGAGCTGTTTCAGCGTACGGTAGCAGAGCT
>JAJUHY010000187.1 GCA_029265735.1 Marinobacter segnicrescens
CCTCAAAATGGGTCGGAATACCGGCCGCCTCCAGCTTTTCCATAATGAACGCGTTGAAGCGGTTGTTCACCATGCCTTTACGGTCAAGCTGTTCTTTTTTCTGGCCATCAAAGGCTGAGGTGTCGTCCCGGAAGACCAGCACAAACCGATCGGGATCGTCTGTCGAAAATACCGACTTGGCCTTGCCGGCGTAGAGTTCCTTACGCTTTTCCATATTAGTCTCCGGCACCGGTCAAAGACCGGTTCGCGTCTTCGTTCGAGCCAGCTTGGCGGCCAGCGGTCAGTAGAGGTAGTCGTACAGGCGCGTGATCAGCGAATGGGAATAGTTGCTGCCATTATAGTCATCCGCCCGTTCGGCCGTAATAACCACCTGACCATCTTCTTCGCTCAGCTGAATGCGGCTGGTGGCTTCCGGCGCAACCTCGTCGCCCGCAAACCAACGGGTCATCCAGCCACGACGCCGCTCGTCCTCAGCGCGGGCGTCCACCAGGAAATAGCCAGCGGACCGGTCCAGATCAAGTACCGGGATGTTCTCATCCTCCAGTACGCGGCGGATTTCACCCCAGACCCGGTCATAAGGGAGGTCGATGGCAATCGCCTGATCCCGCTCTGCAGTTGCTTCCAGCAGGCTGACCCGGGGTTCGCTGCCCATATCCAGAGCCGCTCTTGAGTAGGAACGATTGTCTTCCCGTGACTGAAGGAATGCAGACAGGTTCTCCAGCAGGCTTTCTTCAAGCTCCTGATCCATGGGCTCGTCTTGCCATGGACGCAGATTATCGGCACTGCCTGCGATGGTCACAGGGCGAATCTGCACCTCAGTGGTCTTGCGTCGCACCCCGGGAGCCAGTCGTACCTGCACGATCATTCGCGGCTCATCGGCGGTGGCCTGATCCAGCCCTACCAGTGAGCGGGCCCGGCGGCTGAAGTTAACGATTTCACTCTGCATCACCCCCAGCTGGGTGCTGTCCTGGGCCACAGCCAGTCCACTTTCGTTCATCCAGGCTGCAACCGCAGGCCAGATGCGGCCGGGCACTTCGTTTACCAGCAGCCAGGACTGATCGTTAACGGACTCAACAACGTAATTCTCATCGAGGATCTCCGCCGTCATATCGGGCGGCTCGGGAACCTTCGCGCTGAGGGTGCCAGATCCCGAAATGTCACGAATGGGCATTTCCGGACGCTGACGTGGCAGTGGCTGGCCGTCGATACCTTTCAATGCACGGGATTGCTCTGCTGTCACATAGCCGTCTGAGCGATCATTGATCAGGCTACAGCCACTGGCGGTCAGTGTAGCGATTGCCAGACCCAGAACAACAGGGCGAACGGAGAGCTTCGGAGCGCGGATGCGATCATTCATTCAGATTACGCCCGCTGCCTGCAGAGCCTCTTCAACCTCACCGTGGAATTTCTCGCTCAACGGTGTCAGCGGCAGCCGGATACCGGTGTCGATCCGGCCCATGCGCTGCAGGGCCCATTTGACCGGAATCGGGTTGGCTTCCAGAAACAGCTTGCGATTCAATGGCTCGAGCAGATTATTAAGCCGTTCCGTTTCTTCTTCATTGCCGCTTATCGCGGCCTTGCACAACTGCGACATCTGCCGGGGCGCAACGTTAGCGGTAACGGAAATATTGCCTTTGGCGCCCGCAAGCATCAGTCCGGCGGCGGTCGCGTCATCACCAGAGTACACCGCCATCCGCCCACCCAGAGCCTGGATGAGTTCAATGCCGCGTGGAATGTTACCGGTAGCGTCCTTGATGCCCACAATATTGGGAATGTCCGCCAGTCGAACAACAGTTTCGTTCAGCATATCGCAGGCAGTACGGCCCGGAACGTTATAGACGATCTGGCTGACTTCAGGCACGGATTCGGCGATCGTCCGGAAATGCAGATAAAGACCTTCCTGGGTTGGCTTGTTGTAGTAAGGAACTACAAGCAGACAGGCATCGGCACCAAGCTTTGCCGCCTCAGTGGTCAGCGCAATAGCTTCATGGGTAGAGTTACCGCCCGTACCTGCGATAACCGGAATCCTGCCTGCCGCCCGTTTAATAACTCTCTCGATCACCTTGAGGTGCTCAGCGGGTGTCAGGGTAGATGACTCACCGGTGGTTCCAACGGCCACAATTCCATGGGTACCGTTATCGACGTGAAAATCCACCAGGGCATCCAGTTGCTCCCAGTGGATGTTGCCATCCGGGTGCATGGGGGTCACCAGAGCGACGAGGCTACCAGTAATCATAAGGACTCCGTGCAGGTAAAACGGTTATGGTAATCTTGGGTGTCAACCGACACACGGGAAACAAGGGAGAACCCATGGCAAAGCCAGAACTTGACCAGATTGTGACTGATTTTGAAGCACCGGCTACCGGGGACCAGACCGTTCGTCTGTCAGACTTCCGTGGCAAAAACGTTGTCATCTACTTTTATCCCAAGGACAACACGCCAGGCTGCACTACACAGGGCCAGGACTTCCGTGATCTTCATGATGAGTTTCAGGCTCTCAACACCGTCATTCTCGGCGTTTCCCGGGACGGGCTCAAGGCCCACGACAACTTCCGTGCGAAGCATGAGTTCCCGTTCCATCTGATCTCGGACAAGGACGAAGCCGTTTGTAACCTGTTCGACGTCATCAAGCTGAAAAAGCTGTATGGCAAGGAATACATGGGCATTGACCGCAGCACCTTCCTGATCGACGAGGAAGGCCGGCTGCGCCGGGAGTGGCGTGGCATCAAGGTGAAGGGCCACGTTCAGGAGGTCCTTGAAGCCGTTCGGGCGCTGTAATATTTCGTTGACTGCTGCCCGGCCTGCTCCGGGCAGCAGTGTTCATACCTTAACGCTGCTCACCGATGGAGATAACGAAATAATAATGGCCATCGGTCTCATGCTGCTCTACCAGACGATGGGGGGTGTAGCCGAGCCAGGCAGGTATATCCCTGGCAGAACCAGGATCTGTCGCTACTACCTCCAGCTGCTGCCCGGCTGACATGCTGGCGATCTGTAACTTGGTCTTCAGCAATGGCATTGGGCATCGCAGCCCGGTAGCATCAAGGATAAAATCAGCCATGATATGCAGAAACCTGTTACGTGGATGACGTGGGCCACCATTATGCCCATGCTGCCCTTTACTTGCATTTATTTAAGCGGAGCCTAGCGGCCAACGTATGACGTTTACGCCAGATCTGACCCACCGGCCCTTCCGGCCAATACTGACGTTACTGTTCGCCCTGAGCATGTTCCTCTTTTCTCTCACCGGGGCCCAGGCCCAGGAACGGGACCTGCCCTCCATCGGCGGGCTCGGTGGCGGCCTGTTATCGGATCGCATGGAAGAAGACATTGGAAATCAGGTGATGGCATCCATCCGCCGCTCCGCCCGCCAGATCCACGACCCGCTGGTCGCAGAATACCTGATGTCGGTAGTGTACCGCCTGGTTCCCTACACACCACTGAACAATCGGGAGCTCACGCTCGTCATCATCGATGACTCCGCCATTAACGCCTTTGCGGTACCGGGAAATATTGTCGGGGTCAACGGCGGCCTGTTCCTGAACGCTCTTACCGAACAACAGTTCGGGTCGGTGATGGCTCACGAGCTGGCTCACCTGAGCCAACGGCATTTTGCCCGCCGTCTGGAACAGCAGGAGCGCTCTGCCCCGCTCACTGCAGCCGGTATCATCGCTGGCATCGTGCTCACGGCGGTGACGGGATCTGACGCAGGTATTGCAGCCATTATGGGCACCCAGGCGCTCTCCATACAGAACATGCTGGAGTACAGCCGTGCCCACGAGCAGGAAGCCGACCGGGTGGGCCTGGAAATCCTGACCAACGCCGGATTTGACCCCCGGGGCATGCCAGAGATGTTCGAAATCATGATGCGTCAGGCTCGCATGCAGGGCAATCGCATTCCCGAGTACCTCTCGACTCACCCACTGACCGAGTCACGGGTGGCGGATAGTCGCAGCCGGGCGGAACAGTTAGCCCACAAACGGGTTGCTGACAGCCACGAGTACCATCTGGTACGTGCGCGGCTGCAGGTTCGCTACTCACGCAATCTGGGCGTGGCCATTGACGCCTTCCGGGCGCACCTCAGCCAGCCAGACGCCGGGCAGAAGAGTGCGGCCCGGTACGGACTTGCGGTTGCGCTGCTTGCCGATGGAAAACCTGACGAAGCCATGGAGCTGCTGGAAGAACTGCTTCGTGACAACCCCAACCGGATCACCTACCAGGTCACCCTGGCAGAGGCTCTTCAGGTTCAGGGTAAACTGGACGAAGCCCGGGAGCTGATGGAAACGGCGCTACGCCGCAATCCGGGGAATTACCCGATTACCGATCGTCTCGCTCATATTGAGAATGAGGCCGGCAACGGAAGCCAGGCCGCTGATTACCTCCGGACCCTGGCCCGCAATTACCCCCAGCGGGAAAATCTCTGGCTCAGACTGGCCGAAGCGGAAGGTATGGCCCGCAATATCGTCGGCGTACACCGTGCCCGGGCCGAGTACGATATTCTCATGGGCGATCTGGAGGCTGCCGAGCGCCAGTTGAGGCAGGCTCAGGAGCGGGTACCAGCTACTGCCCCGCTGCGGCAGGTGATTTCTGAGCGGCTGACCGAAGTCAGCCGCCGTCTTGGCCGGTCCTGACATTCCTGCGCGCTACCGAGGACAGCGCGCAGGAACACACTCAG
>JAJUHY010000177.1 GCA_029265735.1 Marinobacter segnicrescens
CGAAGAAGTTGTGGAAGCCAGTGGCAGCGGCGCTGCGGCCATACCGGAGCACTGCCTTGTTTCCGGAAGCATCGCGCCAATCGACCCCGAAGCACCCGACATTCTTTTCCAGGTGGCACTGCCAGCCGACTGGAACTCGAAGGCACTCATGTTTGGCGGGGGCGGCTTTAACGGCACCATTCCGGCCATTACCGCTAACGTTCCCCAGAGCGCCCCTGATGCGCTGACACCCCTCGGTCGTGGCTATGCCACCTTCGCCAGCGACTCCGGCCATCAGGCCAACGAATATGGCTCACAAGACGGACGCTGGGGGCTCAACGACGAAGCGGTGCGCAACTTTGGCGGCGAAGCCCTCAAGAAAACCCGCGATGCTGCCGTTTTTGTTGTAGGCAAGCGATACGCCAGTGAACCCGAGAAGAGCTATTTCGCAGGCGGCTCCACCGGTGGACGCGAGGCCCTGACCAGCATCCAGAGATGGCCAGACGACTGGGACGGCGCTATCGCCTGGTATCCAGCCTGGAACAACATGTCGGCATGGCTGGCCGGACAACATATCAGCCTGGCCTTGGCCGAATCCGGGGCCTACCCCAACTCCGCCAAACGCCAGCTGCTGCTGGACGCCGCTCTCGAATCCTGCGATGCCCTGGACGGGCTCGAGGACGGCATAATCGGTGACCAGCGCCAGTGCAACGATAACTTCGACCCTGACACCGCAACTATCAATGGCAATTCGCTACGATGCGCCAGCGGAAATGACGAAGGGAACCACTGCCTGTCCGATGCCCAGATCACCGCACTAAAGGCCATGAACGATGGCGTAGAGTTCAAGTTTGATCTGGCCAACGGTGAAACCGGCTACCCCGGCAGCAACGTCTGGGGTGCAGACCTTGGCATCACTACAATCGATACACCGGTACAGCCGGTTGTTGTGTTCCTCGCCCTGGGCACCAGCCAGCCTGCCATGCCAATGCCACCCACGGCGCCTTACCTGAGTGTGCTGGTGGACCAGTGGGTCCGGTATTCCGTGGCGCAGGACGCCAATTTCAATTCCTTCGACTTCGACCCGATCGAGCCCCGACCGGAATTTGCCGAGCGCATCAGCAAGCTGAGCATTCTTTTTAACGCCGGCACCGACATCTCCGGGTTTGCGGAAAAAGGTGGTAAGCTGCTGCTGGCCCATGGCCTCTCGGACATTCTGGTCAGCTCAAGGGCCACCGAAATTTATTACGAACGACTGGTGGAGCAGATGGGCCAGCAGGATGTGGGCAGTTTTGTTCGCTACTACGAGGTTCCCGGGTTCGGGCACGGGGCAAGCTCCTTCTTCAACGCAACCTGGGATTCGCTCTCAGCGCTGGAGGAGTGGGCGGAGCAGGACATCGCCCCGAAAAACCAGATCACCATGGACACTGTCGGCATAGCCGGTCGTACACGGCCACTGTGTGACTATCCGGCCTGGCCGGAATACATTGATGGCGGGGACCCGCTTTCAGCCACTTCATTTAAATGCGTGGAATGACAAGTCGTCCGGCGCCAGAGACGCGGGTCAGGCGCCGGCCATGACCCCCAAAAGCGGGCGGGCGCAGCGTACAGTTTGCGATCGGGCGCCCTCCCGGCCTTGCCTGGAGCCGCCGGCTACAGTAAAAATCAGGTAAACGCGGCTTCACTGGTTGAACTGATTGAGTAATTCAACTATACCTTTGATTCCAGGGGCAAAACGCAACTGCCTGAAACGACCGCCAATTCCAGGAGGGGTTTCCATATTAAAAAATAATGAAAGTCCATATTGAATAGAACAAGCGCTCGCTATACAGTCAATGACACTGAGATAAAAAATACAAGAAGAGTGCTGCCGCTACGGCAGTCATAATCAGGAGTAAACCATGTCAAGAAACAAGAAGACCGGACTTTTCACCGGCACCATGATCGGCCTGTCCATGGCTATCTCATCCATCACCTACGCTCAGGACGGTCCCATCCGGATCTCCTACATCGAGCCGCTCTCCGGCCCCTTCGCCAACGTCGGCGACGCCGGCCTGAAACACTTCCGCTTTGCGGCTGAAAAGATCAATGAAGAAGGCGGTATTCTGGGTCGCGATGTTGAAATCGTGGCCATGGACAACAAGCAGAGCCCTTCCGAGTCCGTGCAACTGGTCCAGCGCTCGGTGGATCAGGGCATCCACTACGTCACCCAGGGTAACGGTTCCAACGTCGCCGGCGCCATCATCGAGGCGGTAGACCGTAACAACCGCCGTAACTCTGACAACAAAGTGCTGTACCTGAACTACGCGGCGGTAGATCCCGCGCTGACCAACGAGCGCTGCAGCTTCTACCACTTCCGTTTTGATGCCGCTTCCGACATCAAGCTGGAGGCACTGTCCAACTACATGAAGGATCAGGAGGATATTAACAAGATCTTCCTGATCAACATGGACTATTCCCACGGCCATTTCATCTCCGAGCGTATGAAAGAGCTGGTCGAACAGCGCATGCCAGGCGTTGAGGTTGTTGGTGATGTCATGCATCCCATCGGCCAGGTCCGGGATTTCTCCCCATACATTTCGCGGATGCAACAAGCCGGCACTGACACGGTGGTCACCGGTAACTGGGGTAACGACCTGTCGCTGCTGGTTCGCGCCGTTGACAGCGCAGGCCTGGATGTAAATATCTACACCTACTACGGTGGCGGTCTCGGTTCACCGGCAGCGATTGGCCCCCGTGGTGAGGATATTATTTACCAGGTAACCGAATGGCACGCTGACGTTAACGTCGATGAAAACCTGGAGGAGTACGAGAAGTGGTTCCAGGAATTCAAGTCGCGCTACCCGGAAATCGACTGGTACTACCACCGCATCTACAACCAGATGTACATGCTGAAAGCAGCCATCGAAAAAGCCGGTGACCCGAGCGACGTGGATGCCGTGGCGAGAGCGCTGGAAGGCATGACTTTCGAGTCACCGACCGGAACCGTCACCATGCGTGCAGAGGATCACCAGATACTGCAGCCCATGTACCTCTCGGTGATGGACACCGACGCGAAATACGACGCCGATAACTCCGGCGTAGGCTTCCGCACAGTGGCGAACATCCCGGTAGAACAGGCTACGGTTGGAACCACCTGCAACATGAGACGTCCGTAAGCCCCGCAACAAACTCCGGTGGCGCAACGCCACCGGAGTGTTTTATAAAAATAAACAGGAACTCGTCTCACCATGCTCGAAACCATCGCTTATTCCATATTCAACGGCGTGCTTTACGGTACGCTGCTGTTCATGATGTCCAGCGGCCTGACTCTGATTTTCGGGATGATGGGTGTCTTGAACTTTGCTCACGCCAGCTTCTATATGCTCGGCGCTTACTTTGCGTACACCCTGGGCCTGGGCACAGGTTTCTGGGTTGCGCTGTTTCTTGCCCCCATTGCTGTCGGCGCCATGGGCGCTTTGGTGGAACGCTACGGCCTGCGCCGTGTCCACCAGTATGGCCACGTACCGGAGCTTCTGTTCACCTTCGGTCTGGCGTATGTCATTGAAGAACTGGTCGCTCTCTTCTGGGGCACGGTTCCGGTGCCTTATAAGGCGCCAGTCGCTCTCAACACCACGGCCTTCCATATGTTTGGTCTGGACTACTCCTGGTTCAAAGTGTTCATCCTGCTGGTCGCCGTGGCCATGTTTGTCGGCCTCTGGCTGCTGATCAAGAAAACCCGTGCCGGCCTGGTGATCCAGGGCGCCCTCTCCCGCCCGGACATGGTCGGTGCGCTCGGGCATAACGTCCCCATGGTGTTCACCCTGGTGTTTGCGTTCGGCTGTGCGCTGGCGGGCCTGGGCGGCGTGGTTGGTGGCATTCATTTTGTTACCGATCCAGGCATGGCATTCATGATGGGCCCGATCGTGTTTGTGGTGGTGGTGCTCGGCGGCCTGGGCTCAGTACCCGGGGCGCTGGTGGCTTCCCTGGTCATCGGCATTCTGCAGACCTTCTTCCTGTCAGTGAACTTCTCGCTGGCGGAAAGCATCGGCACCCTGGGTATTGAAAACTCCGGCTTCTTCGGTGTGCTCTGGCATATGGAAGCGACCCGTATTGCCCCGGTACTTCCATTCCTGCTGCTGGTTCTGACCCTGATCTTCAGACCCCGCGGCCTGTTCGGGAAGCGTGAAGCATGACAACAACAACCCTGCAACAGGAATCCAAAGTTATGGCTATCAATCCCGCAGCAGGTCGAACAAGCCTGCTGAAGTTGTGGCCCTGGGTGGTCATTCCTCTGGTGGCCATTGTGCTGCCGTTTATCTTTGACTCTGGCCATACCATTAACCTGCTGAGCCATATGGGCGTGGCGATCATTTTCGCGCTGTCCTACAACATGCTGCTGGGCAATACCGGTCTGCTGTCCTTCGGGCACGCGGTCTACTACGGCCTGGGCGCCTACGTGGCCATGCACATGCTGCGCAGCATTAACGATGCCGGCGGCCAGGGCCTGCCGATCGAACTGCTGCCCCTGGTGGGCGCCGGTGCCGGGCTGTTCTTTGGCATCATTTTCGGCAGTTTCTCGGTGCGTCGCGCCGGTGTTGTGTTCGCCATGATCACCCTGGGCCTTGGCTCTCTGGTGCACTCCAGCTCGCTGATGTTCACCGACTTCTTCGGCGGCGAAGCCGGACTGTTCGGCTACCGGGATGAGGCCCCGTCACTGTTTGGCGTGGACTACGCCTCCAGCCGGGCGGTCTATTTCCTGGTAGTGGGCTGGGCAGTCATTGCCGCGATACTGATCTACCTGCTGAAGAAAACCCCGCTGGGGTGGATGGCCAATGCCGTGCGGGACAACCCCGAGCGGGCACAGTTCGTGGGCTACAACCCAACTATTGTGCGGTTC
>JAJUHY010000026.1 GCA_029265735.1 Marinobacter segnicrescens
AAGCTGAGATACCATATTTCCCAGCGCGGCAACGTTAAGCTTGTCGCCCTGGAAGGCCTCCATCATGCCCTGCCCGAGGGTAGAGCTCTCCAAGAGTAACTGTTGCTGATCCGCCGCTGTCAGTTCGTAGATCTCCCGGATGCCCTCACGTCTGGGCACCAGCAGAACCCAGGGCCAGGTGCGGTCATTCATCAGCCGGACATCACATAAGGTGCTGCGGCCGAGGCTGATGGTATCAGCCTCGAGCCGAGGATGGAGCCTGAAGGTCATCAGACGATCATTTCTCGTGGAATTGATTGCGGCCACGACCAATGGCGTAATAGACGAGGCCATGACGCTTCAGCATCTCAGGCTCGTACATATTACGACCGTCGATCACCACCGGTTCTTTAAGGGACCTGGCAATCAAGTCGAAGTCCGGGGAGCGGAACTCTTTCCATTCCGTACAGATCACCAGTGCATCGGCACCACGCAGGGCCTGCTCCTTGGTGCCGCAAAGCTGGAGATCATCCCGGCTGCCGTAAATGCGCTGGGTCTCTTCCATGGATTCCGGGTCGAAACCCTGGACCCTGGCCCCGGCTTCCCACAAGGATTTCATGAGCGTGCGGGACGGCGCTTCGCGCATATCGTCGGTATTCGGCTTGAACGCCAGCCCCCAGATAGCGATGGTCTTGTTCGTGAGATCGCCCTTGAAGTAATGGCTGACCTTGTCGAACAGGACATGCTTCTGAGCGTAATTCACTTTCTCGACCGCGTTCAGCAGTGTGGGCTCATAGCCGATGCTGTTGGCGGTACGGGCCAGGGCCTGCACATCTTTCGGGAAGCAGGATCCGCCGTAGCCGCAACCGGGATAGATAAAGTGGTAACCGATGCGAGGATCGGAACCAATGCCCAGCCGGACAGCTTCAATATCAGCATCAAGACGTTCCGCCAGGTTCGCGATTTCATTCATGAAACTGATCTTGGTTGCCAGCATGGCGTTGGCCGCGTACTTGGTCAATTCTGCGGAACGGATGTCCATTACGATCATCCGGTCATGGCTCCGGTTGAACGGGTAGTAGGCTTCCCGCAGCACTTTTTCAGCGCGGTCACTATCGGTACCGATGATGATCCGGTCCGGTTTCATGAAGTCGTTGACCGCAGCGCCTTCCTTCAGGAATTCGGGGTTGGAAACAACGTCGAAGTCCAGCTCCAGGCCACGACGGTCAATTTCCTCGCGCAGGGCATTACGCACCTTGTCGGCGGTACCGACCGGAACCGTAGACTTGTCAACGACCACCTTGTAGTCATCCATACGCTGGCCGATGGTCCTTGCCACCGCCAATACATACTGCAGGTCCGCTGAGCCGTCCTCGTCCGGTGGCGTCCCGACCGCAATGAACTGCAGCAGACCATGGGCTACAGCCTCGTCCGCATCGGTGGTGAACTGCAAGCGACCGGCTTCGGCGTTATGACGGACAATGGGCTCCAGCCCTGGCTCATAGATGGGGATCTGGCCGTTCTTCAGCCGTTCGATCTTGCCCTCATCCACGTCCATGCACATAACGTCATGGCCAGAATCCGCGAGACAGGCGCCCGTTACCAGCCCGACGTAGCCTGTGCCAAAAATGGTAATCTTCATGCTTTCATTCCCTGCGGTTGAATCGATTTGAAATCACTTTCAGAAGAGACTGCAACTCATTGAACTAATTGTTATAAAAGAATCACCGATCAATTAAAACAACGTCACTGGGCGCACCAGTTGACTGAAACCATCAGTGCTCTTTTTTCAATCGTAGCCACTTCTTTTCCCAGTCCAGAGCGGTCTGGACAATCGTGCCCAGATCGTCGTAGTCCGGCTTCCAGCCCAGCGTTTCGGTAGTACGTTGATTATCGGCCATGAGCGCCGCGGGATCCCCTGCTCGGCGCCCGGTTTCCTCTACCGCGAAGTCGACCCCGGATAGCTCCTTCACAACATCGATGACTTCACGCACGGTAAAGCCCCGGCCATAGCCGCAGTTGAGCACCTGGGACTTGCCGCCCTGAGCCATGTAGTCGAGGGCCATCACATGGGCCTTGGCCAGATCTTCCACGTGGATATAGTCGCGGATACAGGTGCCGTCCCGGGTATCGTAATCGGTTCCGAAGATGTTCATGCCGCTACGCTGGCCCGTGGCACATTCGCACGCGACCTTGATCAGGTGCGTTGCCTCTGGCGTCGCCTGCCCCAACAGCCCTTCAGGATTGGCTCCGGCCACGTTGAAATAGCGGAGGATCACGTATTCCAGCGAAGAGGCTGCGGCCTGGTCCATGAGCATGCGCTCACTCATCATCTTGGAAGCCCCGTAGGGATTGATCGGGGCCAGCGGCAGGTCTTCAGTGAGGACCGTCTGCTCCGGCATGCCGTAAACGGCGGCGGTAGAGGAAAAAACCATGTATCGCACGCCATAGCGCTCAACTGCGTTAAGCAGATTCAGCGTATTGCGTGTGTTATTGCTGTAATACTTGAGGGGATGGGTTACCGATTCGGGAACCACGATGCTGGCCGCAAAATGAAGGACCGCGTCAAAGGAGTAGGCACTGAACAGATCTTCCAGCGCCTGTTCGCTGGCGAGGTCACCCACCACCAGCTCGCCTGCAGTGACGGCCCACTCATATCCGGTAGAAAGGTTATCGAATACAACAATGTCATGCCCCGCCTGCGCCAGCTGGCGTACGACATGACTTCCGATATAGCCGGCACCGCCGGTAACCAGTACTTTCATGCTGACGTTCCGTTTCGTCCCTGAATCAATCAGGCTCCGATAATTGACGGGCCCGACGTTTCTGTTCCCGGCGGGCCGCGAAAAAACCACTGAGCAGCTGCCCGCTCTGTTCCGCCAGAACGCCGCCCGTCACCTCGACATTCCAGTTGAAGTGAGGCTCTTCAAGCGTCGCTCTCACCGACTGCACCGCCCCACCCTTGGGCTCAGTGGCCCCGTAGACAAGGCGGGAAATACGGCTGTGGACTATCGCTCCGACACACATGGTACAGGGTTCAAGCGTGACGTAAAGAGTGGCCCCGGATAAGCGGTAATTACCCACCCTTGCAGCAGCATCTCGCAGTGCCCTAATTTCCGCATGGGCGGTTGGGTCGCAGGCCGAGATGGGGGCGTTATACCCCGCACCAACTTCTTTACCGTCAAGCACCACTATGGCCCCAACCGGCACCTCGCCCTGGGCTGCAGCGTAACAGGCCAGTTCCAGCGCCCGCTGCATCCAGCGCTCATCAGTTTCCCTGTCCGGCAGCGTTGTGACCACCTGCTCACCCCTTAACTACTGAGCCTGACCTTGAAGAAACAAGGTCGCTAAAGGGCTGAGATAATACCAGAGTCCTTAAGCTGCCGGCGAGGGTTAAAACCCTGTAACCACGAGTGTTACAGCCTGCCCCCTGGGCAAGTATCAGGCGCCGGCATTGTTCAGACGGTCCATTGCCGATTCGGGAAGTGTCAGCTCCACTGACCCGAGAATCTCGTCCAGCTGCACCAGTTTCGTAGCACTGACAATCGGAGCGGTAACCCCGGGCCGGGCCAGTAGCCATGCCAGCGCCACCTGAGCAGGCCGCGCGGACAACTCATCCGAGACCGCCAGCAGTTCCTGCAGGATGCGCTGACCGCGATCGGTAAAGTAACCTTTCAGGAATTCAGCCCGGGCGCTGCCTTTCAGGTCATCCTCAGACCGGTACTTACCAGTAAGGAAACCACTTGCCAGTGAAAAATAGACAACCGCGCCAATCTCCTGCTCCTGTGCCAGCGTCGCCAGTCCGGATTCAAACCCGTCGCGATCGTGCAGGTTGTACTCAGGCTGCATCACTTCGTAGCGAGCCAGCCCCTGCTCTTCAGAGATCTTCAACGCTTCCCGCAGGCGTTCTGCTGAGTAGTTGGAGGCGCCGAGAGCGCGAACCTTGCCTGCCTTCACCAGCCTGTCAAAAGCCGTCAGCGTTTCTTCCAGCGGCACATCCTGATCGTCCAGATGAGCAAAGAGAACATCCACATAGTCTGTCTGCAGACGCTTGAGCGAACCCTCCACTGCGGTTTCGATGTTGGCGGCAGACAGACCTTTCTGCTTGTCCCACATGCCAACCTTGGTCATCAGCACCACATCGTCGCGACGACCACTACGGGTCAGCCATTGGCCCAGAACTGTCTCCGACTCACCCCCGCTCAAGCCATCGCCCCAGGCAGAATAAACATCGGCCGTGTCAATGGCGCTAAAGCCACGCTCAAGAAAACGGTCCAGTAGCTCGAAGGAGCGGTCCTGATCCGCTGTCCAACCAAACACGTTGCCCCCGAACACGAGCGGTGCAATTTCAATTCCTGAGCGACCGAGTGTACGTTTCTTCATTTTCATACCCCCTTGAGCTTTTCCGTTGAAACGGCCGCCAGCCCGCAGGCTGCGCCGGGATCTGGTATCGTTATACCAACGTGACGTTTCAATACTCTAACAGAGCCATCCGGGGCTCTGGCCTTTTGCTCAGGATTCTCATTCTGTGACCAACAGTTTTACCGCCGGCCCGATACCCAGGCAGCTGGCGACTTTTTCTTTCCCTATTTTGCTGACCAACCTGCTGCAGGCCTCCATGCAGGTGATCAACAGCCTCTGGGTCGGCAATCTGCTTGGCAGCGAGGGCTTCGCGGCAGTGACCATCGGCACCACGATCATGAGCCTGGTGCTGGCCTTTGTATTCGGCATCAACAACGCGACGCTGACCATCTTCGCCCAGTTGAAAGCTTCCGGTGATCGCAGGCAGATCAATGATTACCTGAGCGCGTTCACCCTGATTCTGATCGCCCTTTCCTTATTGATCAGTATGACCGGCTTCCTGTTCACGGAACGCCTGCTGCTCGTGATGAACGCCCCCGCCTCCGTTATGGAAGAGGCTTCCGCCTATCTGAAGATCAACTTCGCAGGCACTATTCTGCTGGTTGGATACAACTTTATCGGGACAGCACTGCGGGCCTTCGGTGACAGTAAAACACCACTGTATTTTGTATTGCTGGCGACCGTGCTGGTGGCGGCGCTTAACCCTTTTCTGATCAGCGGGATGGGCCTGGGCATTGCCGGCTCCGCCTGGGCCATCGTGCTGGCGCAGTCCATTGCCTTCCTCTCCAGCCTGGTCTACCTGTCCCGTCGGTTCAAAGGCCACTCTTTCACCTTGCGGGTGCCTACAACAGGTCAGATTAAAACCATATTGGAGCTGGGCATTCCCTCGGGCCTGCAACTGATCGTGATCTATGCCGGCATGACCGTTATCCTGGCGCTGGTGAACTCCCTGGGCGGCTCTGCTGTAGCCGGCTTCGGTGCCGCGCAACGCCTGGACAACATCATTATTCTGCCCGCAATCGCCCTGAGCACCGCGGTCAACACCATGGCCGCCCAGAATATCGGTCAGCAGAAATGGGACCGGGTATCACTGATCGCCCGGGTCGGACTTGTCTACAACGTGGGCATTATGCTCGCTATCGCTACCGTGCTGTTTCTCTGGGCGGAGCCGCTGATCAGGCTGTTCGTCCAGGAGCCGGAGAGCGTCGCTTTCGGAACCACCTACCTCAGGACCATTGCCTTCTTCTACCCGTTCCTGGGCCTGAACTTTATTCTCAATGGCGTGGTCCGGGGCTCTGGTGCCATGTTTCGGGTACTGGTCCTCAACATTATTTCACTTTGGGTCCTGCGGGTTCCGCTCACCTACGGCGCCACCGCGTTATTCGGTGACGCCGGCGTGGCACTGGGGATCGGATGCAGCCTGTTCCTCAGTGCCCTGTTTTCGGTGGCGTATTACCGCTGGGGCGGCTGGAAGAACAAGCGTCTGTTCTCCTGAGTCCGGCGTAGCACTGACGCTATTTCTTGTCGTCCAGATCCTGAATATCGTCTGCATCCCGCGGAATGGCCGATGGCTGGGCGGACGGGGCATGGGCGGTGTCAGGACTGAAGCCGTATCGGTTTCACTGGACACCGTCAGGAACGCCAAGTGCGATTCATAGCGCTCGAGCACGTCGTCGATAACCTGCTGCCGGGTGAGTCCCATCAGGTCGTACCCACCTGAACCGGTCTGCGTGAAGACCTCCAGCCGGTAATACACATCAATTTCCCTCGACATGCGCCCGCCAAACATGGGAACCGGTGCCTCCACAACCGCGACCTGATAATGAAAGTCCCGGAAGGTATCCATGGATACCCGTGACACCGGCTCCTCAATGTTATAGGCGTTGGCCATGGTGGTTTGTTCCACATCGTAACCCTGGTTGCGGAACTCTGCCGCTACATCATCCAGCGCAGGCCGCACCTTCCGGTCCAGAAACTGGCTGACTTGCTGCAGGCTCGGGAACGAGCGCAGCTGCTCAAGACGCTGCCTCCAGGACCTCGCCGGAACATGGCCACAATGGGAGCCATGGAACGCCGGCGCAGGACCTCGCCTTCTCGCTCGGCACGCTCCATTCGCAGCACCTTGTGAAACGACGCCATGACCAGATAGGCAATAATGGTTACCGGGAGCGCGAAGATAAGCGTTGCGTATTCCATGGTCGTCACACCGCCGGCCAGCAGCATCGTGATGGTCAGCACCGCTGTGAGCAATGCCCAGAAGACACGCAGCCACTTGGGCCCGTCGTGCGAAGGATCCGGAATCGAGGCCGAGAAGTTTGACATGACCATGGCGCCGGAGTTGGCGCTGGTAAGGTAGAACAACAGCCCCGACAATGTTGCCAGGCCGATCAGAAACATCGCCCCGGGGAACATTGCCAGCAGGGAATACCAGCCCTGCTCCGGACTGCGGATCGCCAGCTCAGCGAATTCGGTGTTGCCCTGAAGCACATGAAATAACGCAGAGTTGCCGAACAACGAAACAATAATGAAATCACAGAGCACCGGCACAGTGATGGCGGCCACGACAAACTCCCGCAGGGTTCGTCCACGGGAAATCCGGGCCAGAAACACTCCGACGAATGGCCCCCAGGCCAGCCAGAATGCCCAGAAAAACAGCGTCCACCCGCCCATCCAGTTAGCGCCGTCCGGCTCGTAGGCGAAGGTTTGCATCATGCGCTCGGGCAGCGTGAAAACAAATCGTCCGATGTTCTCCACCAGCGCATTCAGCAGGAAAGCAGTCTGGCCGGTAACCAGGATATAGAGCATCATCGCCAGCGCGCTCCAGAGATTCAGCTCAGAAATCCAGCGAATGCCCCGGTCGACCCCCGAAGTCGTCGCTCCAACGGTCAGTACCACCGCGCCAATAACCAGCGCAATTTGCAGGGCCAGCCCCTGAGGCAGACCAGGGCCAAGCCGGACGGCACCTTCCTTCGAAAGGGCGACCCAAACCACAAAGCCAATGACCAAGGCCATGGTCACGACGTAGTACCACCCGAGACTCAGCGCGATCCAGTCCACCGCAGCCTTCATGGACGTCCGGGCATTTGAAGGCATGAAGATGGCCCAGACGGAAAAGGCCAGAATGACAATCGAGGAGATGACGAGAACGCTGAAGTTTACCCGGGCCTTGCGATGCTCAAGGAGTTCCTGGGGCCCCCGGCTGAGGTCACTGCGGGAAACCGGCGCGCTGTCGTCAAAAGAACGACCCTGTCGGCGCCCGCTGCCGCCAAAACGGCTGCGCTCGAGTGGCGGAGGCTGCTGTGCTCCTGGTTTCGGACCGCTGGACGGCGTGGATGGCCCACCCTTCTCAGCACCCTTGTCGTCTGACTCTTTCGACATGCATTTACTCCCGGCCAGGAGCACGGCTCTACCCGTTGCCCGTGGCATCAGCCCATATAAAAAGCGCCATGGAGATGGCGCTTTAAGCTTAGTATCTATGGGTGAGAGTACCAGTGGAGCCGGCCAGGAGATGGCTGGTCCGCGTCAGCTGGCTCAGCCGATCAGCTTCTCATACAGGGTTCCGTGGTCCAGTACGTTACCGTCCTGACCCATGACCCGCATCGCATCGGCCGAAACCTCGTCGATAACCACCACTTCGCCATCAACCAGACCGATTTCGATTTTCATATCGATCAGGGTAAGACCTTTTTCACGCAGATCGGCTTCAACAATCCGGCAAACCTGACGTGTAAGCTCCTTGGCCTGCTCCAGGTGGGCCGGAGACAGCAGCCCGAGAGCAACAATAGTGTCTTCATTGATCAGCGGATCGCCCCGCTCGTCATCCTTGAGGGTCAGCTCAACCAGATAATCGAACTTCTGCCCGGCATCGCGGATGTACTGCTTGTAACGGCGCAGGAAACTGCCCCATGGACGTGTACGGCAGATGAACTCGATGCCACCAGCACCATTGATGTCCTTGCCCAGCGGCTCGGCACGGCGGACCTCCATGGCACTTTGATCCAGATCGACCCGAACAAGATGAGTGGGAACGCCAGCGGCGTGCAGACATTTGAAAAAGTAGTCGGTCATGGCAAGGGACTTGGCGCCCTTCCCTTCCACCTGACCAATAACCGTGTTGGCACCCGGATCGATAACGCCATCCTCACCGGTAACGTCATCCTTGAAAACGAGACGGACGTTGCCGTTGGGCAGGGCGTACAGGTCCTTGGTTTTGCCGGAGTAGATTTTTTCGCTGGTGCTCATGGTTTTACTCCCACTCAATCGTAGCCGGCGGCTTGCTCGAAATATCGTAAGTCACTCGGGACACGCCGGAAATCTCATTGATAATCCGGTTAGACACGGTTTCCAGCAGCTCGTACGGCAGGCGGGCCCAGCGAGCGGTCATGAAGTCGACGGTTTCCACCGCCCTGATGGCGATGACGTATTCGTAGCGGCGGGCGTCACCCACAACGCCGACGGATTTCACCGGCAGGAACACGGCAAACGCCTGGCTGGTCTTGTGGTAAAGGTCGGCGCGATGCAGCTCTTCCAGGAAGATAGCGTCGGCACGACGGAGGATTTCTGCGTATTCCTTCTTCACCTCACCCAGAATGCGCACGCCCAGGCCTGGTCCCGGGAACGGGTGGCGGTACACCATATCATAGGGCAGCCCCAGCTCCAGACCGATGCGCCGGACTTCATCCTTGAACAGCTCCCGCAGGGGCTCGACCAGCTTCAGCTTCATGGTCTCTGGCAGGCCGCCCACGTTGTGATGGGACTTGATCACATGGGCCTTGCCGGTTTTGGCAGCGGCGGATTCGATCACGTCAGGGGAGATGGTGCCCTGGGCAAGCCAGTTCACATCGGTAATTTCAGCGGCGTGCTGATCGAACACCTCAATAAAGGTATTGCCGATAATCTTCCGTTTCTGTTCAGGGTCCTGAACGCCTTTCAGGCGGCCGAGAAACAGGTCTTCTGCATCGGCCCGGATCACTTTCACCCCCATGTTGCGGGCGAACATGTCCATCACCTGGTCGCCTTCGTTCAGGCGCAGCAAGCCGTTATCGACAAACACACAGGTCAGCTGGTCACCGATGGCCCGGTGCAGCAGTGCCGCTGTAACGGACGAGTCCACACCGCCGGACAGTCCCAGCAGTACCTTCTCTCCACCCACCTGCTCGCGGATCTGGCGAACCGCATCATCGACAATCCGCGCCGGTGTCCACAGGGCTTCGCAATGGCAGATTTGCTTCACAAAATGCTCAAGAATCCGCTGGCCCTGCAGGGTATGGGTCACTTCCGGGTGGAATTGCACACCGTAAAGCCCGCGACGAGTGTCCTGCATGGCTGCGATTGGCGCGCTTTCAGTGGAAGCCAGCAGCTCAAAACCTTCTGGCAGGGCTACTACCTTGTCGCCGTGGCTCATCCACACGTCCAGCAGGGACTCCCCCTGGGCCGTGAGATGATCCTTGATGTCCCGCAGCAGCGGACCTTCTGCCCTTACCTTCACCTGGGCGTAACCAAACTCCCGCTTCTCGGAGCTTGCGACCCGACCGCCAAGCTGCTCCGCCATGGTCTGCATGCCATAGCAAATGCCCAACACCGGGATGCCCCGATCGAACAGACCGTCCGGTGCGCGCGGGCAGTCCAGCTCGGTGACCGATTCAGGACCACCGGCGAGAATGACACCCTGTGGGTTAAACGCCTCGATCTCGTCTGCCGTCAGATCAAACGGCTTGATCTCACAATAAACGCCGATTTCCCGAACCCGGCGGGCAATCAGCTGGGTGTACTGGGATCCGAAATCGAGAATCAGGATGCGGTGGTCGTGAATGTTCTGGGACATGGATTCCTCAATAAAAATAAGAAACGGCCCGGAGTTGTCGGGCCGTTTAATCTGGCAGAATCAGCCGATGCGATAGTTCGGAGCTTCCTTGGTGATGGTCACATCGTGAACATGGCTCTCACGCATGCCAGCACTGGTGATCCGGACAAACCGGGGCATGGTCCGCATCACTTCCACATCGCGGCTGCCGGTGTAGCCCATGGATGCGCGCAGTCCTCCCATCAGCTGATGGACGATGTTCCGCATCGGGCCCTTGCAGGCAACCCGGCCCTCAATACCTTCCGGCACCAGCTTCTCAACACCTTCACTGGCATCCTGGAAATAACGGTCGCTGGAACCCTGGCCCATGGCGCCCAGAGAGCCCATGCCACGGTACGCCTTATAGCTGCGCCCCTGAAAAAGCTCTACCTCACCCGGTGATTCATCTGTACCCGCCAGCAGGCTGCCTACCATAACGCTGTGGGCACCTGCCGCGATGGCCTTCGCGATATCGCCGGAGAAACGGATGCCACCATCCGCAATCAGTGGAATACCCCGGTCCTTGAGCGCCTCTGCCACGTTGGAAATGGCCGAAATCTGCGGCACACCCACACCGGCAACGATCCGCGTGGTACAGATTGAACCCGGCCCGATACCCACCTTGACGGCATCCGCCCCCGCATCGGCAAGGGCAATCGCAGCCTCCGCCGTGGCGATGTTACCGCCGATGACTTCCACCTGCGGGAAACGCTCCTTGATCCACTTTACCCGGTCGATAACACCTGCGGAGTGACCGTGAGCGGTGTCCACCACGATGACATCAACGCCGGCCTCAACCAGTGCTTCAATACGCTCATCGGTGTCGCCACCAGTACCTACGGCTGCACCGACGCGCAGGCGCCCCTGATCGTCCTTGCAAGCCATCGGGTAGGCTTTGGCCTTCTGGATATCCTTTACGGTGACCAGGCCGCGCAACTCGAAGTTCTCATTAACCACCAGCACTTTTTCGATACGGTGGCGATGCAGTAATTCCTTGATCTCACCCAGATCAGCGCCCTCACGGACGGTAACTAGTTTGTCCTTGGGGGTCATTATGTCCGCGACACGGGTATCCATGCGCTTTTCAAAACGGATATCCCGGCCGGTGACGATGCCGACGAGGTCTGTGCCATCAACCACCGGCAGGCCGGAGATATTGTTGGCGAGGGAGATATCAAGCAATTCACGCACGGTGGTGGACGGAGACACTGTGATCGGGTCCTTGACCACACCGCTCTCAAACTTCTTCACCTTGCGCACTGCCAGCGCCTGCTGCTCGACACTCATGCTCTTATGTATAATGCCGATACCGCCTTCCTGAGCCATACAGATGGCCAGCTCGGATTCGGTGACAGTGTCCATGGCGGCGGAAACCAGCGGAATGTTGAGGTTGATGCCCCTGGTCAACCGGGTGTGCAGATCCACGTGCCTTGGCAGCACTTCGGAATATCCGGGAATCAGGAGAACGTCGTCGAACGTGAGGGCTTCTTCGGCTATACGCAACATTGGGACCCGCCTTTTAGGAAGAACATGTAGAGGGCCGGCACCGCTGTCTGAGGGGTGCTGTTTCAGCCCTTGACGGAAC